>CAIXDD010000030.1 GCA_903918155.1 uncultured Hyphomicrobiales bacterium | reverse complement strand
GCCAGCGCGCGCGCCGCCGTCGCCAGATAGGCGCGCGCCTCCGCTGCGTTTTTTTGCGCTGCGTTTTCTTGCGCGTTTTCTTGCGCCAAGTTCTCTTGCGCCAAGTTCTCTTGCGCGCTTTCTTGTGGCGAGCTTTCTTGTGCGATGCGGGCCGCCACATGGGCGCGCACGAGCGCGCGCATGGCGATGAACAGGGGCAGGAGCGCCAGCCCGTCGGTTTCGTCCGCGCGGTCGAGATAGCGGTTGAGCAGAGCGTTGGCGAGCGCGTCGAGCCGCAGGCGCGCAAGGTCCATCAGCGTGAAGGCGAGATCATAGAGCACGTCGATCGTCGCGAGCTTCTCGTCGAATTCCAGACAATCGAACGGCGTGGGCGCGCCCGCGATCAGCACGATATTGCGCAAGGTGAGGTCGCCATGGCAGCGACGCGCCTTGCCGGCCTGCGCGCGGCGCGCGAGCAGGGGAAGCGCCTGCGCGAAAGCGGCGTCCATGCGCGCCAGCGTCTCGGCCGCGTCGGGCGCGTCGCGCAGGAAGGTCTCCTGCAGCGCGGCGCGATTCATGGCGAGGACGGGCGCCAGCGACGGCGGATCCTGCGCAACGGCGGCCTGCGCATGCAGCGCGGCGATGCGCGCGGCCAGCGCGTCCATCATGGCGGGCGTGAGCGCCCCGCGCTGCGCCAGCCGGTCGAACAGGGCGTCCTCGTCGAAGCGCTCCATCTCGACCACGCAATCGACAAGCGGGCCGGCGCCGTCGAAGGCGAGGCCTCCCGCTTCGCGCGTGATGCGGCGCACGCCGCGATAGAGATCGGGCGCCGTGCGGCGATTGAGCTGGACTTCGCGCGCGCAGGCTTCGCAGCGCGTCTCCAGCCTGGTGAAATCGAGATAGGGGGTGCGCACCGCCCGCTTCAGCTTGAAGGCGCGCGCGCCGGCGAAGTAGACGCGCGAAATATGCGTGAGCGCGGGCTCGGCCGTCTCATGCGCCTGCGCGGCGAGGCCGCGCAGGAAGGCGCGAGTCTCGCTTTGGCGAGTCTCGCTTTTGCTTGCCTCGCTTTTGCTTGCCTCGCTTTTGCTAGCCTTGCTTTGGCGAGCCTCGCTTTGGCTAGCTATTGGGCCGGATGCGTCCGCAGGGGCGTCGGGCTGATCGTTCATGGCGCCTCCGTCGGGCGCCATGCGCCCCTTCAGTGGCCGCCTTCAACCTGCACGAAGAGCTGATCCACGTCCATCACCCGATCGACGAGATATTGATCGTGCATATAGGTGACGAGCGCCTCCAGCGTCTTGCGGTTAGGCTCGACGCCATAGGGCCAGGGATCGCCGTCGAACACGTCTTCGATTTCGTCGAGCTGTTCGGCCATCCAGGGCAGCATGAAGCGCAGCGCGGCGAGATTCTTCATCTTGGCGAGCGAGACGTTCTTGGCCTCGTTGAACGCCTTGAAAAGGCTGGTCGCGACGAAGGGCCAGCGCTCATGCACGCTCTTCTTGATGGCGATGAGATGCATGACGGGGAAAATCCCCGTGCGCCGGTAATAATCGGCCTCCACCGCGTGGAAATCCGGGAACAGGCGGCGCACATGGGGAACCTTGCGCAGGGACGCGGGCAAGGTGGTTCCGATGATCGCGTCGATCTCGCCCGTCTCCAGCAGGTCGCCGAGCGTCTTGCCGCTGGCGTTCTGTTCGATGGGGACGGGCTTCACCAGCGGCATGATGGTGGGCGCGCCATGGCCGCCCACGAGATTGATGGCGCCTTGCACCCATTGCAGCTTCGACAGGTCGACGCCGTATTCATGTTGCAGGAAGCCCTTGATGTAGATCGCCGCCGTCATCGTATAAAGCGGCACGCCGATGCGCTTGCCTTCGAGATCCTTCGGCTTGTCGATGCCCGATTTCGTATTGACTGCGACGAGGCCGTGGCGGAACTGGCGCGAGGGAAAGACGGGGATCGCCACGTAATCGCATTGTCCTGTGGCGGTGCGCGCCACGAATTCCGAACAGGACATCTCCGCCACGTCGAATTCCTGACGCGCGGCGAGCCGGTCGAAAATTTCGCGCGGCGCGTCGATGGGGATAAAATTGAGGTCGACGCCGTTGGGGCGCACGTCGCCGGTGTAGAGGGGGAGCATGCGGTCATAGAGGCCGCAGGCGAAGCTCAATTGCAATCTGGACATGGTCACTTCGTCTTCTTGTAGCGCAGGTAATGGCCGCAGCCTGCGCGGTTGGCCCAATATTCAATGGCGCGCGCAAGCTCGCGGCCGCCGGGGCCGAAGGAATCGCGGATCGCCATTTCGCCCGGCGTGATGCATTTGATCGTTCCGCCCAGACGCATCGCATCGAGATAGACCTGCGCGTTTTGCGGCAGGTAAATCGAGATTTTCAGCACTTCGCCCAGCGAGCGGCCCGCGGCGGTGAAGCCATGGCCGCGCATCAGCGCAACGCGGTTGTGGCCGAGCACGCGCGCAAGGTCGCGGCCCTGCTCCATGTCGGAGACGAGCAGGCCCGTGTCGCCGAACTTGTCCTGACTGTCCCAGACGGGAATGGTCTCGCCGATATGGCTGGCGGTGTGGATCACCGTCTTCAGCGGCGTCGAGGAGATGGAGAAGGGCAGGACGGCGAGCGCGTGGCTGTGCACGACCGCCATCACGTCGGGCGCGGATTCATAGGCGCCGCAATGGATGAAGCGCTCCACATATGGATTGTCCGTGCGTCCGTCGGCGGGCGAACCGTCGAGGCGGAAGGTCATGATGTCCTGCGGCTCCACAAGCTCGGGGCTGCGCGAGCAGGACAGAAGAAAAAGATTCTTGTCGTGGGGATGGCGCATGCTCACATGGCCATAGGCGTCCACCACGCCCTGATCGGCGAGAATGCGATTGGCGGCCACAAGCTCGCCGATCGCCTTGTCGAGCTCCGCGTCGCGTGTTTGCCGATCATCCGCCATCAGCGCCGTCCCCCATGTTGATCTTTTCGATCCTTGTCGATCCTTGGCGCGCACAGTGCCGCCAGCGCGGGCGTGAGTCAAACGCACGCGCAGGCTCAGGCGCGCAAAAAAAAACGCCCCGGCGAACCGGGGCATCTCGTCGCTTGTCGCTTGTCGCTTGTCGCTTGCGTCGCGGCTTGCCGTTTGCGGCTTGCGGCGTCAGGCCTGCGCCACGGCGCGGCGCGCGAGCACGCCCACCAGATGGGCGCGATATTCGGCCGAGCAATGAATGTCGCTGAGCAGGGAATCCGGGCTCATCTTCACATCCTTGATCGCCTCGGCGGTGAAGGATTTCTCCAGCGCCGCCTCGAAATCGCGCGCACGAAACGCGTTGGGGCCGGCGCCGGTGACGCCCACGCGCACCTGCGCGCCGGTTTTCGACACCATCACGCCCGCCACGGCGTAGCCAGAGGCGGGATGGCGGAATTTCTGATAGGCCGCTTTCTCCGGAATGGGGAAGCGCACGCTGACGATGATCTCGTCGCGCTCCAGCGCCGTCTCGAACAGGCCGAGGAAATAATCTTCCGCCGCGATGGCCCGCTTGTTCGTGACGATGGTCGCGTTGAGGCCCATCGCCGCGCCGGGATAATCCGCCGCCGGATCGGAATTGGCGAGCGAGCCGCCGATGGTTCCGCGATGGCGCACGGCGGGATCGCCGATGATGCTCGCCAGATGCGCGAGGGCGGGGATCGCCGCCTTCACCACGTCGGAGGTCGCGACTTCGTAATGGGTCGTCATGGCGCCGATGACGATGTGGCCGCCTTCCTTCTTCACGCCGCGCAGATCGGGCAGGCCGGCGAGGTCGATGAGGTCGGAGGGCGCGGCGAGGCGCTGTTTCAGCGTCGGCAGAAGCGTCATGCCGCCGGCGATGATCTTGCCGTCCTCCTTCTCGCCGATGAGTTTCAGCGCCGCGTCGAGGCTGGCGGGAGCGTGATAGGCGAAATTATGCATGGTGGTGATCCTTCACGGCGCCCGGATTGACCACGGAGAGAATGGCTTCGACGATGCCCTGATAGCCGGTGCAGCGGCACAGATTGCCTTCCAGCTCCTCGCGCACGGTCTTTTCGTCGGCGCCGGGGCGCCGGCGCGCGATGTCCACCGCCATCATCACCATGCCCGGCGTGCAGAAGCCGCATTGCAGGCCGTGATGCTCGCGGAACGCCTCCTGCATCGGATGCAGCGTTCCGTCCGGCTTGGCTAGCCCTTCGATCGTCGTCACCTGCTTGCCGGCCGCTTGCACGGCGAGCATGGTGCAGGACTTCACGGCTTTCCCGTCCACATGGACGACGCAGCAGCCGCATTGCGTGGTGTCGCAGCCCACATGCGTTCCGGTCAGCCCCAGATGGTCGCGCAGAAGCTCGGCCAGCAGGGTGCGGGGCTCCACCTCGGCGCTGCGCTCCTTGCCGTTCACGGTCAGCGTTACTTTGCTCTTCAAGAAACCCTCCTGCGGGCGTGCGCCAGATGCGCTGTTGACGGATTGACGCTTCGAATGCGTTCAGATCTCGGACTGCGTTCGCTCGTGTCTTGCCTGTGGCCCTTGGCGCGCATTTAACCCTTGCCGTGGATGGCGCGCCAGACCTTTTCCGGCGTCAGGGGCATGTCGATGTGATCCGCCCCGAAATCGCGCAGGGCGTCCGCCACGGCGCCGACATAGGCGGGCGGCGCGCCGCAGGCGCCGGCTTCGCCCGCGCCCTTCACGCCGAGCGGATTGGTCTTGCAGGGCACGGCGTTGAAGCCCGCCTCGATATAAGGAACGCCGCTCGCCCGCGGCATGCCGTAATCCATGAAACTGGCGCTCACCAGCTGGGCTTCCTCGTCATAGACGACCTTTTCGATCGTCGCCTGGCCCACGCCCTGGGCGACGCCGCCATGGACCTGACCATGAACGATGAGAGGATTGAGCACGATCCCGCAATCGTCCACCGCCACATAGCGCAGGATTTCGGTCGTTCCAGTCTCGGGATCGATCTCCACTTCGCACACATGGCAGCCGTTGGGGAAATTTTCCGCCTCGCGCTGGAACAGATGGCTCTCGTCAAGGCCGGGGGCCATGCCCTCGGGCAATTTCGCGGGATCATGCGCCGCCGCCGCGACGGCGGCGAAGGAGACCTCGCTCGCCCCCGCGCGGAACACGCCCTGCGCGAAGCTCACCTGTTCGGCTTCGCTCTGCATCAAGGCGGCGGCGATGCGCTTGCCCTTCGCGACGATCTTCTCCGCCGCCGCCTTCAGCCCGCCGCCTCCCATCATGGAGGAGCGCGAGCCGAATGTGCCGATGGAGCCTTTGGGCGTGACGTCGGTGTCGCCTTGCACCAGCGTGACGCGCTCGGGCGCGACGCCGAGAAATTCATGCGCGAGCTGCGCGAAGACCGTGGCGTGGCCCTGTCCATGGCTGTGCGAGCCCGAGAAGATCGTCACCGATCCGTCAGGGGCGGCCTGCAGGCGCATATCCTCCACGGGCGCGCGCCCGCCGGCGGCTTCGATGAAGGCGGCGACGCCGATTCCCCGCAATTTGCCGCGCCTTTTCGCCTCCGCGCGCCGCGTCTCGAATTGCGCCCAATCCGCCATGCGCAGCGCCTGATCGAGGCCGGCGGCGAAATCGCCCGAGTCGATCGAATAGCCCAGCGGCGTCTTGTAGGGGAATTGCGCGATGAAATTGCGCCGGCGGATTTCGTCGCGCGGCAGGCCGCAGGCGGCGGCGGCCTTGTCCATCAGCCGCTCCATGAGGAAATTCGCCTCGGGCCGGCCGGCGCCGCGATAAGTGTCCGTCGAGACCGTGTTCGTGAAGACCGGCTTCACGGAAAAATAAAAATGCGGGGCGTGATAGCAGCAGGGAATGATGCGCCCGCCGCCTTCCATGGGCAGGCGCGGGCCGTTCTCCGCCATATAGGCGCCGAGATTCAGCACGGTGTGGATTTTCAGCGCGACGATGCGCCCCTGCGCGTCGAGGCCCATCTCGGCCTCGTTCACCTGATCGCGCCCGTGATAATCGGAGACGAAGGTCTCCGTCCGGTCGGCGCGCCATTTCACGGCGCCGTCCAGAGCGCGCGCGGCGAAGCCCAGCGCCACATATTCAGGATAGGTCTGGCCGCGCATGCCGAAGCCGCCGCCCACGTCCTGCGAGATCACGCGCACCTGCTCCTGCTCAAGGCCGAGAAAGCGCTTGGCGATGGTCGCCTGGATGCGCCGCCCGCCCTGGGTCGGCGCCCAGAGCGTCAGCTTGGACGCGGCCTTGTCCCACGCCGCCAGCGCGCCCTTGGGCTCCATCGGCGCGGGGACGAGCCTGTCGTTGACGATGCGCAAGCGCACGCGATGGGCGGCGCCGGCCATGGCCGCGTCCACCGGGCCGACGGGGCCGTTCTCCCAATGGACCGGCAGGTTGGAGGTCAGCTCGTCCCAGACGCGCGGCGCGTCGGGCCTGAGCGCGGCCTGCGCGCCTGCGACGGCGGGGCGCGGGGCGTAATCGACCGCGATCAGCTCCGCGGCGTCGCGCGCATGGGCCTGCGTATCGGCGACGACGAGGGCCACGCATTCGCCCACGAAGCGCGTCTTGCCGCGGGCGAGGATGGGGCGCTGCGGACGCGCCATGGCCTCGCCGGCGAGGCTCTTCAGCTCCACCTCGCAGGCCATGTCGGGCATGCCTGCGGCGTCCAGATCGGCGGCCGTGAAAATCGCCTTCACGCCCGGCGCGGCGCGGGCGGCGGCGAGATCCATGGCGAGAATGTCGGCATGGGCGTGCGGCGACCGCAGGAAGACGCCCCAGAACTGGCCCTCAATCCTGGCGTCGTCGGCGTAGCGGCCCCCGCCGACGAGCAGGCGCGGGTCCTCCAAGCGACGCAACGGTTGGCCGATGCCGAACTGTCCCATTCACCCCCCGATCGCGGAACGGCGCGCCGCGCGCGTCCTGCATGTTTTGCAGGGTTCTATAGGCGCGCGCTCCGCCCCCTTGCAAGTGCCCCCGTCATGGCGGAATAGTCGCTCGACGCGACCGGGCCGAAAGCCCGCGGCATGCAGGGAGAGACGTTTTGGCGAGCGCCCGGGGACGTTTGCAGGACAAGGTCGTCATCGTGACCGGCGGGGCGCGCGGAATCGGCGCAGCCTTCGCGCGCGCGCTTGCGGGCGAAGGGGCGGTCGTCGCCGTCGCGGACCTGCTCGACGGCGGGCCCGTCGTCGCCGAGATCGAGGCTGCGGGCGGGCGCGCCTTCCATGCGCGCGTGGATGTGGCGGAGGCGGCCTCCGTCAACGCTTTCGTCGCCGACGTGCTCGCGCGCTGCGGGCGGATCGACGGATTGGTCAATAATGCGGCGATCTTCGCCAATCTCACGCCGAAACGTTTTTTCGACATCGACGAGGCAGAGTTCGACAAGGTGATGGCCGTGAACGTGCGCGGCCCCTTCCTGTTCGCCAAGGCGG
Organism: uncultured Hyphomicrobiales bacterium; assembly: GCA_903918155.1. Classification (GTDB taxonomy): domain Bacteria; phylum Pseudomonadota; class Alphaproteobacteria; order Rhizobiales; family Beijerinckiaceae; genus Terripilifer. The sequence continues at coordinate 8,391 of CAIXDD010000030.1, read as the reverse complement.
TCGCCCCCGCGATGATCCGCCAGAAGGCCGGCAAGATCGTGAACATCGCCTCCGGAACCGTGTTCAAGGGCCATGTGGGCATCACCCATTACGTGACCTCGAAGGGCGCCATCGTCGCGCTCACGCGCTGCCTTGCGCGCGAATTGGGCAATGACGGAATCAACGTCAACGCCATCGCGCCCGGGCTGACGATGAGCGAAGGCGTGCTCGCCAATCCCGACATGGTCGGCGCGCCCGCCGAAGCCACCAAAAGCTCGCGCGCCTTCAAGCGCGAGCAGCGGCCGGAGGACCTCACCGGCTCCCTCATCTACCTTCTTTCCCCAGACAGCGATTTCGTCACCGGCCACACCGTCGTCTGCGACGGCGGTTCGGTGATGCGCTGACCCATATCATCAGGAGATCGCCATGAGCGAGCGGGCCTTGAAATCTATTCGGCGCTGGCAGGGACGTTACGAAGACGGCCCGCTGCTGCGCGGCGAGGGGCGGTTCAGCGCGGATTTGCGTCCCGCGGACGCGCTCGTCGCCGTGTTCGTGCGCTCGCCTCATGCGCATGCCAAAATCCTTTCGGTGGACGTCTCGGCCGCGCGCGCCGCGCCCGGCGTGGCGGACGTGCTCACCGGCGCCGATTTCGCCGGCCTCGGCCTTGGCTCGGTCTCCGGCTCCATTCCCTTCCCCGGCCGCGACGGCAAGCCGCCCGTCTCGCCGATGCGCCCGGTTCTGGCGCAGGACCGCGTGATGCATGTGGGCGAGCCGGTCGCCATGGTGATCGCCGCCACGCGCGCGCAGGCCGAAGACGCCGCCGATCTCGTGGTCGTGGATTACGAAACGCTCGAGCCCGTCGTCGATCTTGCGCAGGCGATCGCGGCGCAGACGCAGATCTGGCCGCAGGCGCCGGGCAATGTCACCCATCAATGGACCAATCCGCCCGATCCCGACGGCGCCAGGCGCGCGGCGCTTGAGCAGGCCTTCGCAGGCGCCGCCCATGTGGTGGACGTGGACGTGTTCAACCAGCGCATCGCCGCCGTCTCCATGGAGCCGCGCGCGGCCACCGCCAGCCATGACGCGACGAGCGACCGCTATACGCTGCACACGGGCACGCAAGGCGTGGCGGGCATTCGCGCGCAGGTCGCCGCCTGCCTGAAGATCGACATGCCGAAACTGCGCGTGCTGACCGACGACGTGGGCGGCGGCTTCGGCATGAAGGCGTCCACCTATCCGGAATATCCCGCGCTTCTGGTCGCCGCCAAGCGGCTGGGGCGCAGCGTGCACTGGGCCGCCACGCGCTCGGAATCCTTCATGAGCGACAATCAGGCGCGCGATTCCGCCTGGCAGGTCAGTCTCGCGCTGGACGCGCAGGGCAAGTTCCTCGCCTTGCGCGTCACGGGCCAGCAGAATGCGGGCGCCTATCTCACCGGCGTCGCCGTGCTCGTGCCGACGATCCACATCGCCTTCTGCCTGCCGGGCCTCTACGACATTCCCCATATCGTGGTGGATTCGACGACCTATCTCACCAATACGGTGCCGACCGGGCCTTATCGCGGCGCCGGGCGGCCCGAGGCCAATTATCTGCTGGAGCGCGTGGTGGAGGCGGCCGCGCGCAAGCTGAAGATGGATTCGGCGGATTTGCGCCGACGCAATCTCATAGCGCCCGCGGCCATGCCCTATACGACCGCGACCGGCCAGACCTTCGACAGCGGCGATTTCCCCGCCATTTTCGAAGAAGCGCTCGCCGCCGCCGATTACAAGGGCTTTGCGGCGCGGCGCGCGCAGGCGCGGGCGCGCGGCAAGCTGCGGGGCATCGGCATCGGCTGCTATCTCGAAATCTCCGGCGGCCATTACCATGAGCCCGCCGAAGTCAGTTTCAAGAACGGCAAGCTCTTCGTGAGCATCGGGCCGTCCTCGAACGGGCAGGGCCACGCCACCGTGTTCCGCCAATTCCTCGCCGACCGGCTCGGCCTTTCGGACGACGACGTGGTGGTGACGGCCGGCGATTCCGATCGCGACGCGCCGGGCTTCGGCGCGGTCGCCTCACGTTCGGCCATGCTGGTGGGCAGCGCCATCGCGGTGACGTCGGACGCGATGATCGAAAAGGCCAGGCCCGTCGCCGCCGCGCTCCTGCAGGCCGACGACGGCGAGGTCGCCTATCGCGAGGGCGCGTTCGAGATCGCGCGCACGGGCGCGCGCGTGTCTCTGTTCGAAGTCGCCGCGCGCGCGCAGGAAATGGTTCGCCAGGGAGTCATCAAGGAGACGCTCGACACGGGCGCGGAAGCGCATACGGGGCCGACCTTCCCCAATGGCGTGCATGTCGCCGAAGTCGAAATCGATCCCGATACGGGCGAGGTGGCGATCGTGGGATATGTCGCGGTGAGCGATTGCGGAATCCTGCTCAATCCGCGCATCGTCGAGGGGCAGATTCAAGGCGGCGTGGTGCAGGGCATCGGGCAGGCGCTCGGCGAATTCACCAATTACGATCCTTCGAACGGCCAGCTGCTCGCGGGCTCCTTCATGGATTACGTCATGCCGCGCGCCGGCGACGCGCCGAACATGAAGATCATCCATCATCCCGTCCCGTGCACGACCAATCCCATCGGCGTGAAGGGCACGGGCGAGGCGGGCACGACGGCGGCCCCGCCGACCATCGTCAACGCGGTCGAGAACGCGATCACTCAGGACATCTGGCTGAAACTTGAAATGCCGCTGACTCCGCATGCGATCTGGCAGGCGATCCAGCAAACCCGCGGCGCGTGAGGAGACGACCATGAGCATGATCGACATTTACACGCATATCATGCCCGAGCGCTTCTTCACGGAGCTGACGAGCACGTCGGCGAAACTGGGGAACATCGGCGGGCGCATGCGCAATGTGAAGCCGCTGCATGATCTGGACGTGCGCTTCCGGCTGATGGACGGGGCGGGCGCGGATTATCAGCAGGTGATCTCGCTGCCCAATCCGCCGCTGGAGGATGTGTGCGCGCCCGCGGACGCGCGTCGGCTCGCCGCCATCGGCAATGACGGCATGGCGGAATTATGCGCGAAACATCCCGATCGTTTTCCCGCTTTCGCCGCGACCATCTCCATGCTCGACATCGAGGGCGCGCTCGCCGAGATCGAGCGGGCGATCACGCAGCTTGGCGCGCGCGGCATCCAGATTTTCACCAATGTCGCCGGCAAGCCGCTGGACCTGCCCGAATATGAGCCGATCTTCGCCGCCATGGCCCGCCACGGCCTGCCGATCTGGATGCATCCCGCGCGCACGGCCGAGATGACCGATTACGAGAGCGAGGCGAAATCGCGCTTTGAAATGTGGTGGTGCTTCGGCTGGCCTTACGAGACCTCCGTGGCGATGGCGCGCATCGTGTTCAGCGGCTTGCTCGATCGCTATCCCGACCTCAACATCATCACCCATCATTGCGGCGGCATGGTCCCCTATTTCGACGGACGCGTGGGGCCCGGCCTCGACGTGCTCGGCCACCGCACGCTGGATGAGGATTATTCCGGCGTGCTGAAATCGCTGAAGCGGCCGCATATGGATTATTTCCATCGCTTCTATGGCGACACCGCCATGTTCGGCGCTTCGACGGGCCTGCATAGCGGGCTGAAGTTTTTCGGCGCCGATCATGTCGTCTTCTCCACCGACTCGCCCTTCGCGCCGATCAAGGAGACGATCGCCGCGCTCGACGATCTCGACCTGAGCGCGGATGCGCGCGCCAAAATCCTGAGCGGCAACGCCCGCCGCCTCCTCAAGCTTTGACCCGTTTCGGAAAGGAAGCGTCCATGAGCAAGATCAAACTGTCGATCGCCACAACCGATTACGACCATTTCCGCGACTTCCGCACCGGCGACGTGCGCGCGGAAGGCATCGACCATAATTGGCTCAATCTCGGCCATCATGAATGTTTCGCGCGCTTCACGGCCAATCGCGAATTCGACGTGTCGGAGCTGAGCTTCGCGAAATTCACCACGCAGGTGTCGCGCGAGAATCCCGACGTGATCGGCCTGCCGGTGGTCTGCTCGCGCCTGTTCCGCTTCTCCTCGTTCTATGTGAACAAGAATTCCGGCATCAAGACCGTGCAGGACCTCAAGGGCAAGCGCGTGGGCTCGCCCGAATGGGCCCATTCCGCCGCCGTCTATATGCGCGGCTGGATGCATAACGAATGCGGCGTGAAGCTCACCGACGTGCATTGGTATCAGGCGGGCGCGAATGCGCCGGGGCGCGCGGAAAAGGTGGAGCTGAATCTTCCCGAAGGGCTGAAGCTCACGCGCGTGGCCGACAAGTCGCTGTCGGAAATGCTGGCGTCGGGCGAGATCGATTGCGCGATCATCGCCCGTCCGCCCACCTGTTTCCTCGAGGGACATCCCGACGTCGTGCGCCTCTATCCCGATTATCTGGGCATGGAGGAGGATTATTACGCGCGCACGAAAGTGTGGCCGATCATGCATATCATCGCGGTGCAGAAGCACATCATCGACGAAAATCCCTGGGTCGCGCGCAATCTGATGAACGCCTTCCAGGAATCCAAGCGCCGCAGCCTCGAGCGTCTGTTCGATCCCGCCGTCTCGCGCTATCCGCTGGCGTGGTTGCCCACCTACGCCCGCAAGATGCGTGACATGTTCGGCTCCGATCCCTTCCCCTACGGCATCGACGAAAACCGCGCGACCTGGGAGCAGATGCTGCTCTACACCTATCAGCAGGGCATCGCGCACAAGCACATGAAGCCGGAGGATATTTTCCCCGCAGGCATCATGACCAAGGTCATCGTCTGATCCTGATTGCGGCGGACATGAAAAAGCGCGGCTCCCGCCGCGCTTTTTTTATTTGTGGGCGCTTGACGCGCCGCGTGCGGGCGCCGGGTCTATTCCTTGAGGACTTCGGCGGTTTTCTTGATGACGTCCGCCGGCATGGCGTAGGCGTCGGCCACCAGCTTCTGCACGGTTTCGCCCGACACCGGCGTGATTTCGAGCTGCGCCTTTTCGGCTTCGGCGAGCAGCTCCTTGTCCTTCATCGTCTCCAGGAAGGCCTTGCGCAGCGTGGCGACCTTGTCGGCCGGCACGCCCGGAGGCGCGAGGAAGGGGCGGCCCATGACCTGACGCGCGAAGACGAGCTTGAACACGCCCTGCTGCAGCGGGTCTTTCGCGAATTCCGTGATGAGCGGCACGTTGGGCAGGTCCGGGTGCTTCTCCAGCGAGAGCTGCACGAGCACGGAGACCTTCTTGTCCTTCAGCCAGTCGGGCTTGGTGGAGATGACGCTCGACCAGGACCAGCCGCAGCGGCCCTGCACTTCGCCGCGCTCCATGGCGAGATTGATGTCGTTGCCGCCGGGATAGCCGGCGACGATCTTGAACTTGGTGCCGAGCACGCCGTTGAAGACCTTCGGGAACTGGTCGGTGTCGGCGCTGCCGCCCGTGCCGCCGACGATCAGCTCCTTGGCGATCGTCTCTTCGAATTTCGTCACGCCGCTCGTGTGCCATGCGACGCAGACCGAGACTTCGTCGTTCGCGCTGCCGATCCAGTTGAATTTCGTGGCGTCGAAATTCGCGCCGGGCATGCCGAGCAAGGTGTCGAAGGCGATGCCGCGCGCCAAGGTGCCGAAGACCGAGCCGTCCTTGGGGGCGACGTTATAGAGCCAATTGGCGAGCCGCATGGAGCCGGCGCCGGGCATATTGTTGGCGATGACGTTGGGATTGCCCGGCAGGTGCTTGCCCAGATGGCGGGAGACGATGCGGCCGTAGACGTCATAGCCGCCTCCGGTCGAATAGCCGATGTATAGATTGACGGGCTTTTCCTGCGCCTGGGCGGCGCCGGCCGCGAGCAGCGCGATGGCCGCGAGAGCGGCGGTTTTTCCGCTGGACATATGTTCTCTCTCCATGCCCCGGGACCCGGAGTCGCGGCGGGGATGAACGCTAGATAGCGGCCGGCTCCCGCACTCTCAAGCCCCCGTCGTCACGCTCTCCGGAACAAGGGCGCCCGCGAAATTCATGCTCAAGCGCAGGCGCGCCCGGCGTGCGCGCGTCGTGATAGGCTGCGGCGAGGCGGGAGACTGCGGGTTTGGCCAAAGGCGCGGACATCGACGTTCTGGTGATCGGCGCGGGCGTCGTGGGCCTGGCGGCGGCGCGCGCCTGCGCGCAGGCCGGGCGGGCGACGCTGGTGGCGGAGGCGGCCGGGGCCGTGGGGCAGGGCGTTTCCGCGCGCAGCAGCGAGGTGATCCACGCCGGCGTTTATTATCCGCCGGGTTCGCTCAAGGCGCGCCTGTGCGTGGAGGGGCGCGCGCTGCTTTATGACTATTGCGCGGCGCGCGGCGTGGCGCATCGCCGTTGCGGCAAGATCATCGTCGCGCAGAACGCGTCGGACGCGCCGCGCCTCGCCGCGCTCGCCGCGCGCGCGCAGGCCAATGGCGTGACGCTGGAACCGCTGTCGCGCGCCGATCTTGCTCGGCTTGAGCCTGCGTTGCGCGGCGCGGCCGGGCTCTTGTCGCCGCAGACCGGCATCGTGGACACCCATGGCCTGATGCTGGCCCTGCAGGGCGATTGCGAGGCGGCGGGCGCGGCTTTCGCCTTCCGCACGCCGATGGAGAGCGCGCGCGTCGACGGCGACGGACTCGTCGTCGTTTTCGGCGGCGCGCAGCCGATGCGCCTGCGCGCGCGCCATGTCGTGATCGCCGCCGGCCTGTCGTCGCCGCGCCTTGCGCGCGCCGTCGAAGGCTTGCGCGCGCATAGCGCGCCGCGCGCCTTTTTCGCGAAGGGCTCGTATTTCTCGCTGGCGCGTCGCTCGCCGTTCTCGCGCCTCGTCTATCCCTTGCCGGAGCCGGGCGGGCTGGGCGTGCATCTCACCCTGGATCTGGCGGGGCGCGCGCGGTTCGGGCCTGACGTCGAATGGCTCGACGCGGCCGATGAGAGCGCTCTCGATTACGCCGTCGATCCCGCGCGCGCGGCGCGCTTTTACGCGGCGATCCGCGCCTATTGGCCGGATCTGCGCGAGGGCGAATTGCGCGCCGATTATGCGGGCGTGCGCCCGAAAATCGCAGGCCCCGACGACGGCGAGGCCGATTTTCTCATTCATGACGCGCGCGACCATGGCGCGCCGGGCCTCGTGGCGCTTTACGGCGTCGAGAGCCCGGGCCTCACGAGCGCGCTGGCGATCGGCGCGCATGTGGCGCGGCTCGTCGCGCGCGCGTGATCCTCAGTCAATCTGCGGAGAAACGTCGGCGCGCGGGGCCTGCGCGCAAATGCGCCAGCCGGTCGTCCTGCGCGATCACGGCGTCGAGGGTCGCGCGGAACCCGTCATAGGCGACGTGGCTCGCCGCCGCCTCAGGCTCGACCGGCGCGCCAAGATCGCGAAATTCCGGAAAGGCGAGAAGCGCGGGCAGGGTGGGCGCGACATGCGCGGGACCGCCGTTTTCGCCGGGGCTGCAGGCGAAGACGAGGCAGGCGCGCGCCTCGCGCCCGGCGTCGCTCGCCCAGCGTCCCATGGCCAGCCCGATGAGAATGACGGGCTTGTTGCCCATGCCGCCGGATTCGGCGAAATAGACCGCATGCGGCTCTTCGCCGGCGAAGACGAAGCCGCGCAGGCCGCCGCCGTCGCAACAGGGGCAGCCTGCTGCGAGCGGGTCTTCCGCAGGTTCCACGCGCAAAGTCATCTTGCGAGCTATCAGCCTGCGCGCGCTCCTGTCAACGCAGCGGCGCGCCCGCCGGCTCGATGGCGAGCATGCGTCCGCCCAGCGTGCGGAAGCCCCGCGTGCGGCAGGTCAGCACGATCACCTGCTGGCGCCGCGCGGCGCGGTTGAGCGCGTCGAACATGCGCTCGATGCGTTCGTCGTCGCAAAACACAAGCGCATCGTCGAGGATGATCGGCGTTTCTTCGCCGCGCTCCTGCAGCAGCGCGCCCATGGCGAGGCGCACGAGCACGGCGATCTGCTCGCGGGTGCCGCCCGACAATTGCGCAAACGACTCGCCGGCGCCCCCGCGCAGAAGGCTTTCCACGCGAAACGCATCGTCGAGCGTGACCTGCGCCTGCGGAAACAGATCGTCGAGAAATGGCTGCAGACAGCGGCGCAGCGGCGTTTGCAGCTTTTCGCGTTGCGCGTCGTAACATTGGCGGATGACGTCGCGCAGGCGCTTCAACGCATCCGTCTTGCCGCGCAGCCGCTCCACGTCGCGCAGGGCGAGGTCGCGCGCCTCGCGATGGGCCTGCGCGCGCTCGCCAAGCCCCAGGCCGCCGCGCACGCTCACTTCGCCCTCAAGGCGGATGATCTTTTCGCCGAACTCGCGCGAGCGGCGCTGATGTTCCGCGAGCGCGCCGGCGTAACGGGCCGCCTTGGCTTCGAGATCGGCGAGCCGTTCTGAATCGGGCGCGCTGGCCCGCGCCGCCTCCAGCGCCAGCCGCGCCGCCTCATG
>CAIXDD010000029.1 GCA_903918155.1 uncultured Hyphomicrobiales bacterium | reverse complement strand
CGATCCCCTGCTCTTCCGCCGTGGGCACGTTCGGCAACATGGGCACGCGGTCGCGCCCGAGAATGGCCAGCGCCTTGAGATTGCCCGCCTCCACCTGCGCGCCGACGGAGGCGATCTGTTCGGCCATGAAATCGAGACGGCCGGCGATGAGGTCCTGCAAGGCGGGCCCCGCGCCGCGATAGGGCACATGGGTGATCTTGACGCCGTTCAACTTGTCCATGATCAGCGGGCACACATGGCTGCCCGAGCCCACGCCCGCAGAGCCATAGACCGCCTTGTCGGCGTTCGCCTTCAGATAAGCGAAGAAACCCTTCATGTCCTGCGCCGGCAGATCCTTGCGCGTGACGAGAACCCGCGCCTGATCGGCGAACATCGTGACGAATGTGAAATCCTTGTTCCCGTCGACCAGCGGCTTCTTGTAGATCGCCTGGTTCTGCGCCAGCACGGCGCTGCCGCCATAAAGAACCGTGTAGCCGTCGGGCGCGGCCTGCGCGACGCGCTGCGAGCCGACCATGCCGCCGGCGCCGGCGATATTCTCCACCACCATCTGCTGGCCGAGCAATTCAGTGACGCGGGCGGCGAGAATGCGCGCCACCGTGTCCACCGGACCGCCCGCCGCATAAGGCACGATGAGCGTCATCGGACGGTTCGGCCAGGAAGCAAGCTGCGCGGACTGCGGCGCGGACGTTTGCGCGCAAGCGTGCCCCTGCGCGCCCGCCGCCGCGAGACCGCAGACCAACGCAAATGCAAAGCGTTTGCAATTCATCTTCCCCTCCTGAATCGCCGGCTCTTTCGCGCCGCCTTGGCCGGGCCATGGGACAGATTGCGCCTCCTCGCGCCCTCTTGTTGGCCCCTTTGGCTAAGCCGTTCGGTTGAGATTGTCGCAGGACCGGAAAAAGGCAAGGGCGCGCTTGCGCCCTGCGCCGCGAGCGCCTAACAAAGGCGCGCATTGGGGAGTAGTTGGCGCCCGCAAGGGCGCAGCGTCGTCAACAGACTGGGCGGACCGCATCTGCGGCGGCCCTGGCGGCGCGGGCGGATGGACGCTTCGACGAGACCGATGCGGGACGCCGGATTCGGCGCGCCGCACGCTCGAGGTCCATCCATGCTTCAAACCGCGATCATCGCTTTCAGCCTGTCGACCGACGCTTTCGCCGCCTCCATCGCCAAGGGCGCGCGCTTTCCCGGCCTCTCCGTCTGGCGCTCGACCTTCATCGCGCTGGGCTTTGGCGCGCTGGAGGCCGCGGCGCCGCTGATCGGCTATCTCCTCGGCATGCAATTCGCCGACGTGATCGACGATTACGACCATTGGATCGCCTTCGCCCTGCTCGGCCTGCTCGGCGTGCGCATGGTGTGGAAGAGCATTCATGAAACGCCCGACGCGGCCGAAGACAAGGCGCCGATCCATCCCAGTTGGACCGCCGTCGCCGTGACGGCGGCCGGCACGAGCGTCGATGCGACGGCCGTGGGCGTGACGCTCGCTCTGGTGAGCGACAACATTCCCCTCACGCTGCTGGCGATCGGCGTCGTCACCTTCGCGATGACCTTCGTGGGCCTGCGGCTGGGCGGCGTGCTGGGCGCGCGCACCGGCCGCTATGCGGAATTTCTCGGCGGGCTGGCGCTGGCGGCGATCGGCGCGAATATTCTCGTCACCCATCTCACGCGCTGACCGCGGCGCCTAACGCGCGTAGCGGCTTTTGGGACGCGGCAGGCCGAGATTTTCGCGCAGCGTCGCGCCCTCGTATTCCGTGCGGAAAATCCCGCGCTTCTGCAATTCGGGCACGACGAGCCGGCAGAAATCGTCGTGCTGGCCCGGCATATAGGGCGGCATGACGCAGAAGCCGTCGCAGGCGCCGGCGACGAACCATTCCTCCATGTAATCGGCGACTTTCTTCGGCCCGCCATGGATGGCGTTCTTGCCGCGCGCGCCCGCGCAACGCGCGCCCAGCTGGCGGATCGTCAGGTTCTCGCGCCGCGCCATGGCGACGATGCTCTCGTAATGGCCCTTGCTGCCATTGGTGGGCGGCAGCGGATCGGGCAGCGGCTCGTCAAGCGGATAAGGCGACAGGTCCATGCCGCCGAGCATGGTGGAGAGAATTTCGCGCCCCACCATCGGGTGGATGAGCGATTGCAGCAGATTGAAATCCTCCGCCGCCTTGTCGTCGCTCTCGGCGACGACCACGCTCAGGCCGGGCAGGATCTTGAGATGATCCCGCTCGCGGCCATAGGCGCCCATGCGCGACTTCACGTCGTCGTAATAGGCCTTGGCGTCAGGAATGTTGAGATGGGGCGAGAAGATCGCCTCTGCGAATTCCGCCGCCAGCTCGCGCCCTTCGTCCGACGCGCCCGCCTGCACCATCACGGGATAGCCCTGCGGCGGACGCGCCACATTGAGCGGCCCGCGCACGCGGACATGTTCGCCGACATGATTCAGCTCATGGCGCTTGGCGGGATCGAAATAAAGCCCCGCCTGCACGTCGCGCACGAAGGCGTCGTCGTCCCACGAATCCCAAAGGCCCTGCACGGTTTGCGCGAATTCGCGCGCGCGGCTGTAGCGCGCCTTATGGGCGGGCACGCCGTCGCGGCCGAAATTCGCCGCTTCCGCCGGTTGCGTCGAGGTGACGAGATTCCAGCCCGCGCGGCCATGGCTGATGTGATCGAGCGAGGCGAATTTGCGCGCGAGATGATACGGCTCCTGATAGGTCGTGGAGGCCGTCGCCGTCAGGCCGATGCGCGAGGTCGCCATGGCGAGCGCCGACAGAAGCGTCAGCGGTTCGAAATGCGCGATGAACTGCACCGAGCGCGAAATGGCGTCCACATGGGCGTTGCGCGAGGCGTTGGCGTCGGCGAGGAAGATCATGTCGAACTTCGCAGCCTCCGCCTTGCGCGCGGCGTCGACGTAATGCTCGATGCTGACATGGGCGTCGGCCTGCGCGCGCGGATGGCGCCACGAGGCGACGTGATGTCCCGTGGGATTGAAATAGGCCGCGAGCTTCATCTGCTTGGTCATGCGATTTCTCCCGGCGCGTTCCGCGCCTCGTAATCGGCCTGCGTCCATGCGCCGGGGTGGCGGCGCGCGAGCAGGCGCAGGTCCGCGACGCTGGCGCAGCCTGTCTGCCCCATCGCCGCGCGCAGGTCGTCCATATAAATATTGAGCAGATGCGCGGGGCCGGCGGCGCCGAGCGCGCCCAGACTCCACAGGAAGGATTTGCCGGCGAAAGCCGCATCCGCGCCGCAGGCGATGGCGCGCGCGGCGTCCACGCCGGAGCGCATGCCGCTGTCGAAGATCAGCGTCGCGCGGGAGCCGACCGCCGCGCGGATCGCCGGCAAAGCGTCGATGGCCGCAGGCAGCGCGTCGATCTGGCGGCCGCCGTGATTGGTGACGAAAAGCCCGTCGACGCCCATGGCGACCGCGCGCTGCGCATCGGCGGGATGCAAGGCGCCTTTCAGCACGAGCGGGCCTTTCCACACGTCGCGATATCTGGCGATCTCGTCCCATGTGAAGGCGCCGCCCTGCTCGCGCTTGATGAAGGCGGCCGCCTCCGCAAGGCTGGCGCCGGGCTTCATATAAGGCGTCAGCGAAGCGAAGCGCGGCATGCCGTGCCTGAGCAGCGCCGCGCTCCACCAGGGCGAGCTTATGGCGTCCAGCCGCAGGCGCATGGTGAGCTTGAACGGATTGACGATGCCCGCCTTCACTTCGCGCGGGCGAATGGTGCGGATCGGCGTGTCGATGGTGAGCACGAGCGCCTGAACGCCGGCGACCTGCGCGCGGCGCGCCAGATCGAGCCCGATGCGATGACCGTCATTGGCGAAACGATAGAGCTGGAACCACAAGACGTCGGGCGCCAATTCCGCCGCGCGCTCCACGGCGACGCCCGAGAGAACGCCCAAAGCGTAAGGCACGCGCGCGGCCTGCGCGGCCTGCGCCAGATGAAACTCGGCGCCGGGAAAGGCGGTTCCGGGGCCGCCGATGGGCGACACGCCCAAAGGCGCGGCATAGGCGCGGCCGAACAGCGTGCAATCGGCGGGCGGAGGCGCCACCACGCGGCCATAGCGCGGCGCCAGCTCAACCGCGTCCAGCGCGTCCCAATTGCGCTTCACGCCGCCGTCGGCGCCCGCGCCCCCATCCATATATTCGAAGGCGAAACGCGGCATGCGCCGCTTCGCGCGCGCCCGCAAATCGAAAGCGGTCGGGAACCGGCGCATCAGATCGAGGGCCGCTCCGCTCAAGGGCGCACGAACGTCACCGCGCCGCGCCGCTTCCTCCATGGTCCGCGTCTCCTGTCCCGCCGCCCTTCATCGAGCCTTGCGCACAGCGATAGCGCGAGCCGCGGCCCAAGGCGAGACCCGCCCGCGCGCCCCCGCCCCCCAGCCGGCGCATGGCGGCGAGGCGCTGCGCCCCCATCGGCCCACAGACGCGCGGCGCACGCCGCAAGATACGGAAAAGAAGCGCATTTCCAATGGCATGAGGATTGCTTGGCTCTCGCGCGCCCGCAGGCGGCGCAAGCGACGGGGCGGCACTTGATCGGCGGTTTGACCAATTCCACGGCCTTCGGGCTCACCACGGCTCAGGTCACGAGCACATTCGTGAACCGAACGGGCGCGACCGGCGCGATTCCGCGGCCGAATCCGATCTCCCTCTCCGACGCCGCCAAGGCGCTCGCCGCCATCGACAAGGCGATCGAGGCCGGCAAGCCGCTGTCCATTCCCCAGGCCCTGCTGCTGCAGCAATATGACCAGCTCGAAGACGCCGACGGCGCGCGGAAGGTCTTTTCGATCACCGACGCCAGCACGAATCTGCTCGCCAATCTGTCCGATCTCCAGACCTTGCTCGACGAAGGAAACCTGTCCGGCGTGAATCTCACCGACCGCGCGACGCTCTCCGTCACGCCCGCCGTCTTCCTCGACAGCATCCAATTGTTCGACGCCATCCAGACGCCCTACACGCTCAATGTGACCGCGCCCTTCCCCGCCGCCGACATCCAATACGCCGATCCCGACGTGCTGAAGCGCTTCACCACGCTGGAGGTGATGGGCTCGACGGAAGAGATTCTTGACGCGAAACAGATTCTCTCCGACTTGCCCAATTCGGTGAAGCGAAACTGGCTCGTCATCGATACGCCGGAGAATGTCGAGGCCAATTTCGACAAGCTCGCCGCCCTGCCCGGCCTGCAGAAAATCGCGATGGTGACGGATCCCGACGCGCCCGTCGCCATTCCCGGCTTCCAGAACGGCGCGCGCAATGTCGGGCTTCTGCGCCTCACGCAGACGCAATACGAGGCCGGCAAGAACGTTCTCGCCGCCATTCAGCCCAAGCCCCCCGCGACCACGGCCAATTACCTCGTCGCGCTGCGCGACGCCAAGGCCGATCAGGCCGTGGGCCTCCGCAAGGACAATCGCGTCGTCTCGATCAGCTTTACGGACACCGCCGCCAATGTGGCGCGCAACGCCGCCGCGCTCAATTCGCTCACCACCTTCAGCCAGATCTCCATCGTCGACACGGCGTCCAACCTCGCCGCGCAGGCCAAGACCATCAACACGCTGCGCAAGCCCTTTCAGGTCCATGTGGCCGGCTCCGGCTCGGACCGCGCGCCCAGCGCGCGCGCGGCGGAAAGCAATGCGGGAACCGCGCGCGTGCTCGTCAGCGGCGTCGCGCGCACGCCCGGCGCCGATTACGAGGCGCGCTATGACGCGATCGCCGGCGCATGGACCGTCAGCTCCCCGCGCTTCCCCGAACGCGCCGTCACGGGCGCGGGCCCGCTTGCGCTCGACGGACTCACCTTCGCCTTCACCGGCGAGCCCGCCGACGGCGACGCCTTCGCGATTGCGCCGGGCGAAAATCTCGCCAGCGTGCTCGCCCATGCGCCGCTGCTGAAGACGTTGCGCGCCGGCGTGCCGGTGACGGGCTCAAGCGCGGACGTGCTGGCCAATGCCGCCAAACTCGGGCGCATGGGCAATATCAGCGCGATCACGCTGACAGATCGCACGGATGCGCCGCTGGAGATCAGCTTTGCGGAATTCGCCGCCGGGCGCGGGGCGCTTGCGCGCATCGAACCGCCCGCGCGGGTGAAAGTGCTCGACGCGACCATCGAAAATCTCTCGACGCTCATTCGCGATCCGCTGGTGGAGGCCGTCGCGATCTCCGACGACGTGATCAGGCTCGGCGCCGAAAAATCCATCGCGCTGCTCAACAAGATCTCCGACATCGCAAGCCCGCTCTATCTCAACGCCGCGCGCGCCGCTCCCCTGCGCGTGGATTCGCTCACCGCGCGGGTGACGAGCGCCGGCGCGCAGGTTAATGCCGCCATCTCAAGCCTCACGGCCCTGAACGTGCCGGCCGAAGGCGCCGTGCGCGCCTTGGACCAAAGCGCCATCGGCACCGGCGCAAGCTTCACGCCCGGACTCTACAAGAACGTGCCGCTTCTCGAATCGGGATCCGGCGCGGGCTCCAGCGCGACCGGCGACGTCACCGTCAACGCCGATGGCGAAGTCGTGCGCGTGGAGATCGTCAATCGCGGATCGGCTTATTCCGGCGAACGCCTCACGCTAGACCCGCGTCTGCTCGGCGGCGCCCATTCCGTGGGACTGGCCGACGACCCCGACCTCGACGATCCGCAACGCATGGGCCTGGTGGGCGATCCTGCGCAATTCCTCATTGAGGCGGAGACGACGGAAATCGCCACCGCAGGCGCGCCCAAACGCCCCATCCTCGCGTTCGCCTGCGAGAACCTGCTCGCGCCTTCGCCGGCGTCGCCGACCACGCTCCCGCAGGTCCTCAGCGCTGACGCGCGCGAGACGCTCGCGGCCATTCAATTGGTCGCCAAACCGACCGAGCGCGAAGACGGCTCGATTTATGATCCGCGCATCACGCTGAAAATCTCAGACACGGCGCAGCGCCTCGCCATTGCGGCCGCAAGCCCCGCGACGGCTTCCTTCGATTTCAAGGATCTTCTCACGGTCTATCCCGGCGCCGCCGGCACGCTGGCGGCCAATCTCGACGTGACATACGCCGTGACCGACGGTTTCTCGGCCGTGGCCTCCGCCAGCGCGGATCTCGACCTGCTCGCCTCCTATTCGGTGATCGGCACGGCGGCGCAATTGTCCCAGGCCATCGCCTCTTCCGCGCTTGGCGGCTGGACGACGCCCGACTGGAGCAAGATCGACGACATCCAGCTCTCCGACAAGCCGCCGCAGCCCGTCGTGATCGGAAAGGGGCTCCTCGTCAATGCCGACGACGTCGCCGCGCTCGCCTCGAACATTCTCGACAAGTCCGACGACGTCGCGCTCGCCGTGCGCGAAGCCGTGACGCTT
This sequence comes from uncultured Hyphomicrobiales bacterium, assembly GCA_903918155.1. Classification (GTDB taxonomy): domain Bacteria; phylum Pseudomonadota; class Alphaproteobacteria; order Rhizobiales; family Beijerinckiaceae; genus Terripilifer. Next base: position 4,775 of record CAIXDD010000029.1, on the reverse strand, counting down.
GCGGAAGCGCGCGACATTCAGGATCTGTCGATCAACAGGCGCATCACGCGCCTTTCGGTCCTCACCGATGCGGCGGAATTGTCAGACGACGATAATTTTTCGGCGCTGAAAGGTTGGTCGAACGTCACGGGACTCCAGCTGCGCACAAGCAGGCTTCAGACCCCCAATATCGTCATCGATACGCGCAAGCATCCCGATTACGACACGCTGGTGCGCAAGATCGGGCAATCCTTCACGTTGAATCTGACGAATGTCTCTGCGCAGGAAGCGCTGGGATCGGCCTTCCGCGATGCGCGCGTCACCAATGTGTCCGTGCGCGATACGTGGAGCGATCTCTCGCCCGCGACAAGGCCCGGCGTTCTGGCGAATCTCTCAAAGCTCTTCGCCGCAGGGCGCGTGAGCGGACTGACCATCGCCGGCGCGGAGGATGGACTCAGCCTCACCGGCGCGGAAATCGTCGCCCTCAACGCCTCCCGCAATCGTCTGCAGGACACGTTCCTGTCGCAAATCTCCGCCGTCGACGCGACCGGCGACCCGGTGACGCTGGCCATCCAGCCGGAGCGCGTCAAAGTGGGCGAACACAAGGCCATCGTCGGCCTGTCGGCGAGCCTGTCTAACCTTTCCTTCTCCCCTTACGGCTTGCGGGACACGGCGGCCAACATCTCCGCATATCTGTCGCAGGCCTCCATTCCCGCCGCCGCGCAGGATCTCATCGCCACCATCGCGGCGAGCGATTCCGACGTCGCGCGCATCACCCTCGCCTTTCCGAAAATCGCCGCTTTTCCCGCTCTCATCGACCGCTTGCAGACGCGCATGCGCGTGACCGAGACGCCGGCGGACGATGTCGCGGCCCTGTTGAACGATTACGCCGCCAAGCTGGATCGCATCACCCTGTCGAGCAACAAGACGCGCGCTGAATTGTCTGAGTCTGCGCGCGCCGCGCTCACGCTCTGGTCGTTCACGACGCGCCTGTTCAGCCAGAACGGCCGCCTCGTGACGTAACGCCGGCGCGCCGCCCGCCTCTGGCGCCGCAGGATCTTTCTGCTAGCCTGCCTTCACGGAAGGGGCGCGTCGCGCGGCGCGCCCGCAACGTCACATGGCGAGAGGAAGACGCATGAGCGACGACGGAATCCTTCGAGACGGCTTGCGCCCCCATGATCACGTCGTCGTGACCGGCGGCGGCGGCGGTTTCGGACGGGCCTTCTGCAAACGCCTCGCGCGCATGAAAGCGCGCGTATCCATCTGGGATGTGGATGCGAGCCTGGGACGCGCGGTCGAAGTGGAGATCAGGGACGAGGGCGGCGAGGCGTCGTTCGTTCACGTCGATCTCGCCGAACCCGCCAGCATCGCGCGCGCGGTGGACGACGCCCAAAAACTATATGGCGCGCCCTACGGGCTGTTGAACAATGCGAGCATTTATCCGCGCCATTCCCTGCTCGACATGGCGCCCGAGACCTTCGATCGCGCCTTGCAGATCAATCTCACCGCTCCCTTCCGCCTGATCCAGGCGTTCGGCCCCGCCATGATAGCGCAAGAGCGCGGCGTGATCGTGAATATCGCGTCAGGCCGCGCGCTTGAAGGGGCGGTGAACGGGGCAGGCTACGCCTGTTCGAAAGCCGCCCTTCTCTCGCTCACCAAGACGGTTGCGCTCGAATGGGCGCGCTCCAACGTGCGCTGCAACGCGATCATTCCCGGCGTGTCCATGACGGCCCAGCCGCTGGCGAACGCCACGCCGGAAGAGCTGATCGCGCGCGGGCGTCAGCGCATTCCTCTGGGGCGCGTCGGCTATCCGGAAGACATGGCGGGCCTCGCCGCCTTCCTCTTCAGCGCGGACGCCGCCTATATGACGGGACAGGCCATCGCGATGAACGGCGGCGCGGTGCTCGTGCCGCAATGACGCGCCGCGCAAGCGCCCCGGACGCCTTTATTCGAGGCGCTTGTTCTTGCTGAAATCGTAATCGGCGGCGATGTCGCTCTCGAAGCGCCAGCTCACGAGATCGCCCGCGCCCTCGCCTGCGAGGCGCTCGGCGAGAAAACGCTGCTGCGCAGCCCATCCCGCTTCCGCCTGCGGCTTGCGGTAGCGGCCGGGCATCGTGTCGTTCAGCCAGCCATGCGGCGCGCCCGCATAGACGGCGATGTGATAGCTAAGGCGATTGGCCTCGAACGCGTTGCGCAGGCGCGTCACGTCGTCGATGGAGATGATATGGTCGAGCGCGCCGAACGCCGCGAAAACCGGGCATTTCACGCGGGCGATCACCGCATCGAGCGGCTCGGGCTGGCGCTCGTTCGTCTCCCATTCGCGCCGCGAGGCCGCGCCGTACCAGATGACGACGATCTTCACGTCGCGCTGCGCGGCGTAGACGAGCGGATGGCGCCCCGTCTGGCAATAGCCGGCGATCGCCACCCGGCCCATATCCGCGCGCGGATCTCCGGAGATCGCCGCCAGCGCGGCGTCCATCAAGTCCACCGATTCAGGATCGGTCAGGTCGTAGCGGCTGTCGCCCTTGTTGAGCGCCGCCTGATCGGGATGCCGAAAGAAGAAATTCGGCGCGATGACGAAATAGCCGTCGCGCGCGCAGCGCATCGCCTGATCGCGCGTATGCTGCACCAGTCCATAGCGTTCGTGCATGAGCACGACGACGGGAAGCGGTCCGCGCGCGCCCTTGGGCGAGGCGACGAAGGCGGGCATGCCATTGGCGCAGACGATGTCGGCGACCTCAAGAGCGTCGTTGGCGAGCATGGCGCGTCTCCCTAGGCCGTCATCAAGGCGACGATGGACTCGACGTTCATCACGCGGCCCATGCGCGGAAACACGCGCGTCATGAAGAATTCGTTATTGTCGCCGCGCATCGAATAGCAGGCGTCTTTCGCGACCACGATTCCGTAATCGAGATCGCGCGCGCCGAACAAGGTGCTGGCGATGCCCACGTCGGTCGAGCCGCCGCAGATGATGATCGTGTCGATTCCGCGCACGCGCAATTGCAGATCGAGATCGGTCTGGTGGAACGAATTCCACCGGCGCTTCGGAATCACCACGTCGCCCTCGGCGGGCGCGACCTCGGGCGCAATCCGCGCCGCGTCCGACCCCTTGGTGAAACGCGGCTTGATCGGCTTGTCGGCGCCGCCCCCCTGGCCCAGATCCATATCGGTGTCGGTCAAGCGAAGCACCGTATCCGATCCGTCGTCAGCATGAGCGCCGCTGGGATAGAAGGTCGTAATGCCGACCTTGCGCGCGCCGGCGAGCAATCGCTGCATATTCGGCACGATGTTGCGCTCGGCCAGAAAGGCCTCCTTCTTCGGATCGCCCGAGTGGAGATAGCCATTGAGCGAGTCGAACATGACACGCCCTGTGCGGGCGGCGGACAAAGTCGGCTCGAGACGCGATACGCGGGCCATTGCGCTTTCCTCTCCTGATCGCAGGTTTGTTCCTTTGAAGCTCTTAGCCCACTTGGAACCGCCAGGCAAAGCGCCCCCGTGCCGCGCGGCGCCGCTTGACGGAGGCGGGAAACCGGCGAAAACTGCCGCTCAAAGAAACAGGGAGAAGCGGACATGAGCGAGCGAACTTGGCCGACGGGCTGGCCGACAGGCTGGCGCGCTGCGGGAGCGGCGGCCCTGCTGGCTGCAGGGTGCGCGAGCGCGCAGGCGGATCCCATCGAGGATTTCTACAAGGGCAAGACCGTGAGCCTTGTCGTCAGCTCCAGCACCGGCGGCGGTTATGACACGCTGGCGCGCATGCTCGCGCGCTACCTGCCCAAACATACGCCCGGCGCGCCGACATTCGCCGTGCGCAACATGCCCGGCGCCGGCGGCATCGTCGCCACCAATCATCTTTATTCCATCGCGCCCAAAGACGGCACGACCATCGGCGCCGTCCAGAACAATACGCCCTTCGAGCCGCTCTTCGGCACGAAACAGGCCCAATATGACGCGACGAAATTCAACTGGCTCGGTTCGCCCAGCGTGGAGACGAGCATCGTCACCGTGTGGCATGCGTCGCCCGCCAAGACATGGCGCGAGGCGCAGACGAATGAGCTGCGCATGGGCTCTTCGGGCGGCAATTCCACGCCCAGTTTCTATGCGCGCCTCGTCAACGAGACGCTTGGCCTCAAGCTGAAACTCATCGTCGGTTATCCCGGCCAGAACGACGCTTTGCTGGCGATGGAGCGCGGCGAGATCGACGGTTATCCGAGCGCGTTCTACAACAGCCTCATGGCCACGCGCCCCACATGGATTCCCGAAGGCAAGGTGAACCTGCTCGTGCAGATGGGCGCGGAAAAGGAAAAGAGCCTGCCGGGCACCCCGTTCATCTTCGATCTGTTGACGCGCGAGGAAGACCGTCAATTGTGGCAGGTGGCGGTGGGTCCGCTGGGAATCGGGCGCCCCTATCTCATGCCGCCGGACGCGCAGAAAGACCGCGTGGACGCGATGCGCAAGGCGTTCTGGGCGGCGATCAACGACGCGGAATTCCTCGCCGAACAGGACAAGATGAAACTCGGCGCCGATACGCCGCGCACGGGCGAGCAAATCGCCAATCTCATCGCGCAGGCCTATCGCGCGCCCAAAAGCGTGGTCGAGCGCATTCGCCGCCTGCAACAGGAGCCCTGAATGCTGGACATGCCTGACACGCGCGGCGACCTCAAGGCGCAAGCGCTACTCGAAGCCGCGCAGGCGCTCGTCCCGGCCCTGCGCGCGCGCGCCGCGCAAGCCGAAAGCCTTCGCCGCTGCCCGGATGAGACGATCGCGGATTTCGAGGCCAGCGGCCTGCTCGCCGTCTG
>CAIXDD010000028.1 GCA_903918155.1 uncultured Hyphomicrobiales bacterium | reverse complement strand
GGCGAAAATCCCTGTGGGACTGGCTTTTGTAGGCTTGCGCGGCTAAACACGGCCGTGAGTTTTGATTCGCAAATTCGCAAAACGGCCGCATTTCGGCGTCATGCCGCAATCTGCGGCGGGGCGGTTTTGGTCGGGCGTCTTCTCGGCGGTTCGTCGTGGCGGCGGTTCGGGTTCGATTGTGAGGTTTGATGAAGGCTCCTGTCATCGCTTCCATCTTCGCGCTTGCGCTGATCGGCGCCTTCGCCAGTGAGTCAGAAGCGCGTGAGGACGCTCGGGCGGACGCCGCCGCGCCGCCGCGCAAGCCCGCAAGCGCTCCCGCAAGCGCCTCTTCTCCCAATCCCGCCTCCATCAAGCCCGCCTCCGCCAAACCCGCGGCGGCCAAACCTGCGTCGGCCATGCCTGCGCCCGCGAAACCTTCGGCGAAACCCGCATCCAAGCCCGTGACCGCCGCCGCCGGCGCGCCGCTGCAACTGCACGCGCCCGCCAAATCGGCGAAAGCGTCCGCGCCCGCCGCGCGCCCCGGCGGCGACCAGATCGCCGCGCTCATCGAGCGTCATGCGATCCAGCACGGCGTGCCCTCCGCGCTCGCCCATCGCGTCGTGATGCGCGAGAGCCGCTACAATCCGGCCGCGCGCAATCGCGCCTATTGGGGATTGATGCAGATCCGCCACGACACCGCCCGCAGCCTCGGCTATAGCGGCGCGCCCGAAGGGCTGCTCGATCCCGACGTGAACTTGCGTTACGGCATGGCCTATCTCGGCAACGCCTATCGCGTGGCGGGCGGCGACCAGAGCCACGCCGTCGCCTTGTATTCGCGCGGCTATTATTTCGAGGCCAAGCGCAAGGGCATGCTCGGCCAATTGCGCAAGGCCGACAGCGCCCCGGTTGCGGAAGCGAACGCCCGCTGACCCTTGCGCGTTCTCCCTCGCCGCAGGCGGAGGTGAGAATGGCGAAAGAAATCACAATCCTGATGCCTCATGCCCTGCCGCGTGAGGAGGCCCGCGCCCGCGTGGCGGATGCGCTGGAGCGTGCGCGCTCCGGCGTCATCGAAAGCATCGTTAACGGGGAGGTGACATGGACCGGCGATCACGCCGACGTGTCGGTCGGCGCGATGGGGCAGAAAGTGACGGGCGAGATCGACGTGGAGCCGGCGCAGGTGCGCGTGCGCATCCTTCTGCCCTGGCTGCTGGAACGGTTTTCAGGTCCTATCGCGCACCAGATCGCGCGGATGGGCGAAAGCCGCCTGCGCCTTCCGCCGCCTTCGGGGTCGTGAGGCCGAAGGGAGAAGCGGCGCGGGGAAGAGCCCGCGCCGCGATTCGGGCCTAGCCCTGATCCTTGCCGCGGCGCGCGCCGATGCGGCCGGCCGCGCGCGCAAGCTCACGATCGCGGCTGAAGGCGCGATCTTCCGGGCCGACGCTCATGCCGCCCTTTTTTCCGGCGGTGGCGGCGAGTTCGCGATCTTTCGAGAAGCTGCGATTCTCGGCCTTGACCGAACGGCCGCCCTTGGACGCGATCTCGCGCCGGCGCTCCGGGTCCATGGCCGCGAAACCGCGCCGCTGCTTCGTCTGGGCTTCGTTAGTGCTGTCCATCATCAACCTCAAAGCACGTCGGAGAAGAGATCTTAAGTTCAGTTTTCAAGCCGACTCATTGTTCAGCTTCTATTCGGTATAGCAGAGATTAACTACCACTAACGACTAAGCTTCGTCCACGGCTTAGTTTCCATGAATCTAAACAATAAGCTTTGCTATGCGTTTGAATCGAACTTGGCTTTGATCGCGCACGGCCGCGCAGCCCGCATGGCGGGGGCGGGGCGGCTCCGCAGCGGCATGACGCGGCGTAAGCCACGGAAATAATTGCACTTTGTTAGGCATCGGCGCTTAAGGTCGAAGCAATCGATTCAGAGGTCCGCCT
>CAIXDD010000027.1 GCA_903918155.1 uncultured Hyphomicrobiales bacterium | reverse complement strand
TCTCGAGGGCCTCGGCCTCGACGCCGCGCAAGTCGCCCATGACGCGCGCGGCGTGAAAGTCGATGCGTCCCTGCGCACGAGCAACCGGCGCGTCTATGCGATCGGCGACGTGGCGGGCGGACGCTTCACCCACGAAGCCAATCTGCATGCGGGCCTCGTGCTGCGCGCGACGCTGTTTCGCTTGCCCGTCCGCTTCCAGCCGACGCTGACGCCGCGGGTGGTCTATAGCGACCCGCCCCTCGCGGCGACGGGGCTCACCGAAGCGCAGGCGCGCGCGCAAGGCCTTGCGATGCGCGTTCACCGCTGGCCGTTCAGCGAGAACGACCGCGCCCGCGCGGAGGCGCGCAGCGAGGGCCATGTGAAGATTCTCGCCACGCCGCGCGGCGCCCTTCTGGGCGTGGGGATCGTCGGCGCCCATGCCGACGAGATGATCGCGACATGGCAGACGGCGCTGACCCATGGCCTGTCGCTCAGGGACATGGCGGGCGTGACCCTGCCCTATCCCACGCTGGGCGAAGCGGGCAAGCGCGCGGCGATTCTCCATTACGCGCGGCAGGCGGCGAGCCCGTTCACCCATTCCCTGTTGCGCAAGCTGCGCCTGTTCGGCTGAGGGGCGCGCGTCCGCTTGCGGGACCGCGCGCTTGCGGGATTGCGCGCTTGCGTGCGGGCTTGCGCGCGGCGTTTTGTCAGACGCGGGCTTTCATGACATAAGCGCAGCCATTATTCGGCGGTCGTCGGCCTTTTTCGTTTCCGGCGGTCGAAACTATTCATTTTCGAGACGTTTATGGACCGCACAGCTATTTTCGTGGACGCCGGCTATTTCTTCGCCCAAAGCGCGATCGCGCTGGCGGGCCGAAAGCTCCCCCGCCGCATGATGGACCTCGACGCCGCGCGGCTCGCGCATGACCTGAAGGCCTTCGCCGCCTCCGTCGCGCCCGAAACGCGGCTCCTGCGCATCTATTGGTATGACGGCGCCATCGACGGCGCGCGGCTCACGCCGCACCAATCCGCCATCGCCCATCAGGACGACGTGAAGCTGCGATTGGGATTCGTGAACCACCACGGCCAGCAGAAGGGCGTCGATTCGCTCATCGTCACCGACATGATCGAACTCGCGCGGCTGCGCTCGATCACCGACGCGGTGCTGCTTTCAGGCGACGACGACATCCGCGTGGGCATGCAGATCGCGCAGAATTACGGCGTGCGCGTGCATCTGCTGGGCGTCGCGCCGAGCTGGACCTCGCAATCCCAGCAATTGCTGCTGGAGGCCGACACCAAGCGCGAATGGGGCGCGGAACATGTGAGCGCCTTCGTGGCGCTGCGCGAGGAGGCGGTCGAAACCCTCGACGGCGGCGGCGAGGCGCACGGGCCGCCGCACGGGCCGCCGCACGGGCCGCCGCATGGGCCGCCGCTTGGACCGCCGCTTGGACCGCCGCATGGGCCGCCGCATGGGCCGCCCGTGGGAGCCGGCGCGGGTTATGGGACGGGGCCTGCGCAGCATCTTGCGCCCCCCTTCGCGACGGGCCAGATCGGCGCGCCCGAGGAGGACGACGAGGACATGCTGCGCATCGACGATTGCGCGCACGCCTTCGTGCAGGGCATGAGCGACGGCGAGCTGACGAGCGTGCTCGCCTATTGGGAGAACGGGCGCGGCGTGCCGCCGGACATCGACCGCCGCCTGCTGCCGATCTGCCGGACCGCGCTGGGCCGCCCGCTCGACCGGGAGGAGGTGCGCCACATGCGCGCCTGCTTCCAGGATTACGTGCGCGAGCGCACGGGCCAGCTCTAGCGCCCGCCCGCCCGTTTGACTTTGCGGCCGGCGCCTCGCAAATACCGGGCGAAACCCGTCCCGCCCCTTGCGCAAAGGCACCGCCATGTCAGCCACGACCGCCGATCTCGCCCAGCTCGAAAAGACCATCGACGCCGCTTTCGCGGACGCCGGCTCGATCAACGCCGCCACCCCCGGCGCCGTGCGCGATGCGGTGAACGCGGCGCTCGCCCTGCTGGACTCGGGCCAGGCCCGCGTGGCCGAGAAAATCCCCGGCCAGACCGGCCCGCAGAGCTGGAAGGTCAATCAATGGCTGAAGAAGGCGGTTCTGCTGTCCTTCCGCCTCAACGACATGTCGCCGATCTCCGGCGGCCCCGGCGGCGCGTCCTGGTGGGACAAGGTGCCCTCCAAATTCGACGGCTGGACCGCCAAGGACCATGCGGAGGCCGGCTTCCGCTCCGTTCCCAATTGCATCGTGCGCCGCTCCGCCTATATCGCGCCGGGCGTGGTGCTGATGCCCTCCTTCGTGAATCTCGGCGCCCATGTCGGCGCCGGCACGATGGTGGACACCTGGGCGACCGTCGGCTCCTGCGCGCAGATCGGCAAGAACGTGCATCTGTCGGGCGGCGTCGGCATCGGCGGCGTGCTTGAGCCCCTCCAGGCCGGCCCCACGATCATCGAGGACAATTGCTTCATCGGCGCGCGCTCCGAAGTCGTGGAAGGCGTGGTCGTGGGCGAGGGTTCGGTGCTCTCCATGGGCGTGTTCGTCGGCGCCTCCACCAAGATCGTGGATCGCGTCACCGGCAAGATCCACATGGGCTATGTGCCGCCCTATTCGGTCGTCGTGCCCGGCGCCCTGCCCGGCAAGCCGCTGCCTGACGGTTCGCCCGGCCCCTCGCTCTATTGCGCGGTGATCGTGAAGACCGTCGACGCGCAGACGCGCTCGAAGACGGGCATCAACGAACTTCTGAGGGATTGATGGCCGCCGTTCTCTCGCGGGAGGGATTGCGTTTTCTCTACCGCAGCGACGAAGGCGCGATCGGGCGCAGGCTCTGGTGGCTTGGGCTCGTTCCGCTGGTCTCGTTTCTGGCGGTCATGACGCTCGTCTGGCTGTCGCTGCTGCCCTATGCCGGGCGGGGGCTCGACGAGCGCGCCTTTCTCGATCCGCTGACCGCCGCCGCTTATGTGTTTCTGACGCTCTACGCCTTCTCCATCCTGCTGGCGGGCGTGTGTTTCGTCATGCTGTCGATGAAACGCCTGCGCGACCGCGCGCGCCCCGTGGGGCTCGCCGGCCTCGTCCCGCTCGCCGGCCTGCTGGCGGGGGCGGCCCATTGGCTGGAGCCGCAGATGGGCGGCGCCTTTCCGCTCTGGGCGGTCTATTCCTGCGACGGCTTTCTGGCGCTGGCCGGCGTCTGGACGATCATTGAAATGGGCGTGCTGGGCGGGGCCCGCGACGAGCGGGCGTGACGCCGCTCAGCCGCTGTCGTCCTCGGCTGAGGGCGGCAAGGCGCTGACAAGCAATTTGTCGATGCGCCGGCCGTCCATATCCACCACTTCGAAGCGATAGCCGAAGGCGGCGACGGTTTCGCCCGTCACGGGCAGATGCTGCAATTCGTCGATCACGAAGCCGGCGGCGGTCTGGTAATCGCGCTTTTCCGGCAGCGACATGCCGAGCTTCTCGGCCATTTCGTCCACCGACATCCAGCCCGCGATCAGCCATGAGCCGTCGGCGCGGCGCACGGCGGCGGGCTCCTCCTCCGGCTCGCTGCTGCGGAAGGCGCCGGCGATGGCGTCGAGAATGTCGGCGGGCGTGACGATGCCTTCGAAATGGCCGTATTCGTCATGCACGAAGGCCATCGGCACTTCCGCGTCGCGCAGCACCTGCAAGGCGTCGAGCGCGTCCAGCGTGTCGGGCAGAATCGGCGCGCGGCGCAGCTTGCTCTCGATGTCGAGCGGCGCGCCCGCCATGAGCGGGCCGAGCAGGTCGCGCACCTGCAGAACGCTCACGGCGCTGTCGACGTTTTCGCGCGCCACCGGCAGGAGCGAATGGGCGGCGTCGACCAGATGAGCGCGGATCGTCTCGGGCGCGTCGTCGAGATCGATCCAGGCCACGTCGGTGCGCGGCGTCATCACCGAGCGCACGGGCCGGTCGCCCAGACGCAGAACCGCGGAGATCATGCGGCGCTCGTCGCTTTCGATCACGCCGGCGGTGGCGGCCTCCGCCACCAGCGTCTTGATCTCTTCTTCCGTCACAGGCGCGTCCGGTTCGCGCTTGCCGCCGAAGACGAAAATGACGAGGCGGGTCGAGCCGTCGAGCAGCCATACGAGCGGGCCGGCCGCGCGCGACAGGAAGCGCATGGCCGGCGAGACCGCGCAGGCGATCGCCTCGGGATCGCGCAAGGCGAGATGTTTGGGGACGAGTTCGCCCGCGACCACCGAGAAATAGGTGATGAGGCTGATGACCACGCCATAGCCGACCGATTGCGCCACGAGGGGGCTGGCGCCGGCGTCCCTCAATTGGTCGCTGAGCATGTCGCCCAGAGCCGCGCCCGAAAAGGCGCCCGCCAGAACGCCCACGAGCGTGATGCCGACCTGCACGGTGGAGAGAAAACGGCCGGGATCCTCCGAGAGCGCGAGCGCAGCCTCGGCGCCGGAGCGGCGATTTTCGACCATGACCTTGAGGCGGGTCTTGCGGGAGGAGACGATGGCGAGCTCGGACAGCGCGAACACCCCGTTGAGGGCGATCAGCAACACAGCGATGGCGAGTTCGACCACGTTCGTGCGGGCCGGACCGCCTGCGCGACCGGGACCCTCCTCCTGAGAAAGACGCAGCTAATGTGCGGCTTCGCGGTCCGCCCGTCAATGGCCGCTATTTGCGCGGCGATCCGGGCGGGCGTGCGGGCGGGCGCGCCCCGCTACGGCAGGCGCAGGAGGCGCCGGGCGTTGCCGCCGAGGAATTTGCGCATGTCCGTCTCGTTGAGCTGGAGGGTTTTCACCCAGTCCATGGCCGGCTCATTGGGCACGAAGGGCCAGTCGATGGAGAACATGATGCGGTCGAGGCCGAGCTCCATCATGGCGCAGATCAGCGCCGGCGTGGAGAAATGGCCGCTCGTCGTGATGTGGAAATGGTCGCAGAAAATCTTGCGGAAGCCCATCTCCTCCTGCCCCGGCCGGGCGAGCGCCTGATCGATGCGCCACAGCTGATAGGGCAGCGTCTCGCCCATATGGCCGAGGATGATCTGCAGGTCCTTGCAGCGCTCGAACACGCCCGACAGGACGAGGCGGATCGCCAGCGTCGCGGTCTCCACCGTATAGCCCCAGGCGGGGCGCACGACCATGGGAAAGGCCTTCACGTAATCGGCGTAATAGGCTTCGGTGACGCGCGGGTCGGCGGTGGCGGGATGCAGGTAGATCGGCGCGCCCAGCGCGCTTGCGCGTTCGAAGACCGGCCAGAAGCGCTGGTTGTCGAGAAAGACGCCGTTCGACTGGCCGTGCAGCATGGCGCCGCGGAAGTTCAGGTCGCGCATGCAGCGTTGGAGTTCGTCGGCGGCGGCGTCCGGAACGTCGGTCGGCAACATGCCGAAGCCATAGAAGCGCGTTGGATGGCGGGCGATCTGTTCGGCGAGCCTGTCGTTGCAGCGACGCGCGAGATCGACCGCCTCCTGCCCCTTCATGCGCTGGATGGAGGGCGCGCCATGGGAGAGCACCTGCACGTCGACGCCGTTGGCGTCCATCTCGCCGATGCGCAGCTCATCGAAATCGAACAGGCGCTTCATCTGCCATTCGGAGCGGGAGGCCTCGAAACCGGGGCTCTTCTGCGACAATTCCGCATCCCAGTAATGCTCTTCGAGCGCGACGACCTGCATGGTCTTGTACATGGGGCTCCCCGAAACCGAATGGGCGCGATAAGGGGCAGCGCCTTGCGACGCGGCCCCGATCTTCGAGAAGGCCTAGTCCTGACGGCCGGCCTGAATGCGCAGCTCGCCCAGCGGCGGCGAGGCGGCGGAGATCCAGTCGCCCGGCTGCACGGGGCCCACGCCCGAGGGCGTGCCGGTGAAGAAATAATCGCCGGGATGCAGCGTGTAATAGGACGAGGCGAATTCGATGAGCTTGCGGATGTCGTAGATCAGCTGGCTCGTGTTCGACTTCTGCTTCGTGACGCCGTTGACGGTGAGTTCGATCGGCAGGTCGTCGGGATCGGCGATCTCGTCGGCGGTCACCATATAGGGGCCGACCGGCGAATAGCCGTCCACGGACTTGCGGAAGCTGCGATCCTCCTTGCCGCGCACGGTCATGTCGAGACCCATGCAATAGCCGGCGATGTGATCGAGCGCGTTCTCGCGCGAGATATTGGTGCCCTTCTTGCCGATCACGATCACCACTTCAAGCTCATGCTCGTTGAGGCGATCGGGGAAGCGCAGCGGAATGACCTCGGACTGGCCGATGACGGACGAATTGGACTTGAGGAAAATGCCGGCGGCGGCGATGCCGCGATGGGTCTCGACCGGAGTGCCGCGGCGGGCGGCCATTTCCTCGACATGCGCCTTGTAATTCGTCGGCGCCGCCATGACCTTCGAGGGACGGGCGACGGGGGGCAGCAGCTTCACCTGCGAAATCGGCTTGCCGGGCGCCTGTTTGGCCATGGCCTCGATGCGCGCGCGCCAGTCCGGCAAGGCCGCGATCACCGCGTCGCCCATCATGTCGTAGCGGGCGGACTTGCGGATCTCGTCCTGCGCGGGAGTCACGTCGTGGACCATGTCCCCGATCACCACGCCAAGGCGGTCGTCGTCATAACGGCATAATTTCATGAAGCGTCTCCTTCGCTGCTCACAGGTCGCGCGAGGGTCGGAGCTCGTCGGGCATGGCGCGACCGACGTGGGGACGAATCCGCCCGCGCCCTGCCGCCTTCCTCCCCGGCGGGCTCATGGCCATCGCCGAATTCTTGTCTTTTCGTCCTACTCCCTCGCAGCGGCCGACACAATGGCGCCTTATCGGGCGGCTTGTCGGGCGCCGTCTCGCCCCCGGCCCCGGCCCGCGCTTGCCCGCGCTTGCCCGCGCGTCGGGCGCGGCCTAGAGGTTGCCCCATCCGCCGCCACAGGAGCCCCGCATGCCTCAAGCTTATGACGCGCCCCAGCAGGCCGAGGGCCGCCAGGCCGCCGCGGAGCTGCGCACGGTGCGGGACTTCCTGCGCTGGGCCGCCAGCGCCTTCGAGCGGGCGGGCCTCGTCTATGGGCATGGCGCGACGGAGGCGCTGGACGAAGCCGCCTTCATCGTGCTCGAAGGCCTGCGCCTGCCCGTGGACCGGCTGGAGCCGTTTCTCGACGCGAAGCTGCTGCCCGCCGAGCGCGACCGGCTCGCCGCGCTCATCGAGGCGCGCATCCTCACCCGCAAGCCCGCGCCCTATCTGCTGAACAAGGCCTATATCCGCGGCGTTCCCTTCTATGTGGACGAGCGCGTGATCGTGCCGCGCTCCTTCATCGCGGAAATCCTGATGTCGGACATGTTCGCCCCCGGCGCGGACGCGCTGGTGGACCCTTTCGCCGTCGAACGGGCGCTTGACCTGTGCGCGGGCTCGGGCGCCATCGCCATCATCGCCGCGCGCGTCCTGCCGGAGGCGATGATCGACGCGGTGGAATTGTCGCCCGATGCGGCGGAGGTGGCGCGCATCAATATCGCCGAAAGCGGCGAGGCCGAGCGCATCGAATTGCTGGAAGGCGATCTCTTCGCCCCGGTCGAAGGCCGGCGCTACGATCTCATTCTCACCAATCCGCCCTATGTGGACGCGCAGGCGATGGACGCCTTGCCGCCCGAATACGCCCATGAACCCGCCATGGCGCTGGGCTCGGGCGAAGACGGGCTCGACATCGTGCGCGCCATTCTCGCGCAGGCGCGCGCGCATCTGACGCCGCACGGCGCGCTGATCTGCGAGATCGGCCGCGGACGCGCAAGCCTGGAAGCCGATTTCCCCGACCTTCCCTTCGTGTGGCTCGACACCGAGGAAAGCCGGGGCGAGGTCTTCTTCCTGCGCGCCGCCGACCTGCCGGCCTGAGGCGGGACGCGCGCCGCCGTGACCCTGCTCCGCATCGCCCGCTGCGCCCTCGCCGCGCTATGCCTGTGCCGCGCGAGCGCAGCCCTCGCGCAAGAGGCGCCTTCGCGCGCGCAAGACAGGGCGGGCGAGGCCTTGATGAACGAGGGCCGCCACGCGGAGGCGAAAGGCGCCTTCGCGCGCGCGCTCGCCATCGAACCGCACAACGGCCGCGCGCTTATGCTGCAGGGAGAGACCGAGCGACGCGCGGCGGGCGCAGACGCGCAGACGCGCGTGGTCGTCGATCTCGCCGGCGTGCCGCTGGAGCAGCAGGACCTGTCCGGCCTCGACCTCTCGGGCCTCGAACTCGTCGACGCCCATGCGCCGCGCTCCTCATGGGCGAACGCGCATCTGCGCGCGCTCGCCTTCACGCGCGCCCAGCTCAACGGCGCCGATCTTTCGGGGGCGCGCATCCTGTCCAGCGATCTCGACGGCGCCGTTCTGGACGATGCGATCCTCATCGGCGCAGCGCTCGACGACACGCGGATGGCGCGCGCGCGGGCGCCGCGCATCACCGCGCGCGAGGCCTCTTTCGCGCGCCTGCTGGCGACGGCTGCGGATTTCACCGACGCCGATTTCACCGGCGCCGATCTTTCCTTCGCCGATCTGCGCGCGGCGCGTTTCGGCGCAGCCGTCTTCACGCGCGCGCGGCTCCTGAATGCGGATCTGCGCGGAGCGGACCTGTCGCGCGCGCGGCTGACCGGGGCGGCGCTGGCGGGCGCGCGGGTGGATTGCGCGACGCGCCTGCCGGCGGGCTTCGATCCCGACGCGCATCTGCTCGCCCCGCTGGATCTGTGCGGCGGGCGCTTCTCGCTGGATTATCGCGGCAAGAGCCTTGAGGGAATGTCCTTCCGCGATCTCGACCTGCGCGGCGCGCTGTTGCAGGGCGCGGCCGTCGCCGGCGCCGATTTCACCGGCGCCAACCTCGACGGCGCCGACGTCTCCGGCGTCGACGGATTCGGCCCGCGCTTCGCGCCCGCCTCCGCGCGCGAGGCGATTTTCGACAATGCGCGGGGCCGGCTGGACGGGCTGCTCGCCTCCGACCTGCGCAATGCGCGGCTTTCAGGCGCGCCCGGAGGGACGCTGGAGCTGGTCGTCGGCCCGACGGGCCCGCGGCTGGACGGCGCGAGCCTCACGCGCGTGCGCTTGACGCTGGCGACCTCCGGCGCGACGCAAGAGGGCGGAGCCCGTTCGGCGCAAGAGGGCGGAGCCCGTTCGGCGCAAGAGGGCGGAGCCCGTTCGTCACAAGAGGGCGGAGCCCGCGACG
>CAIXDD010000026.1 GCA_903918155.1 uncultured Hyphomicrobiales bacterium | reverse complement strand
TGGAGAGCGACAAGGCCGCCCTCGTCGCGCTGGCGCGCGCCAGCGGCGATGCGGGCACGTCGCTGAAGCCCATCTCAACCGAAGCGCGCGACCTGTTTCGCCGTCCCTTCACGGCCGCCGAACTGGCGCCCTATGACGTCGTGCTGTTCGATCCCCCGCGCGCGGGCGCGGAGGCGCAGGCGCGCGAGATCGCGGCCAGCGTCGCGCCGCGCGTGATCGCGGTCTCGTGCAATCCGCAAACCTTCGCGCGCGACGCGCGGCTGTTGATCGACGGCGGCTATGCGCTGGAGCGCGTGGTCCCCGTGGATCAATTCCGCCATTCCGCCCATGTGGAGCTTGTGGCCGCCTTCGTGAAAATCTCCGCCGCGCGGGGCCCCAGCAAGGGCAAGAGCGGACGCCGCCGCCTGCTTGGCTGACGTTCGCCCCTGTCAAAGCGCGGGCGCGGTTGTTACATAGGCGCAAGACGCGCGCGCCGGCGGTCAAGCCCGGCGCCGCGGGAATCGCCGAAGAGTCGCTGGAGCGTCGCTGGAGTGTCGCTGGAATGAAATGGGAAGATTTCCGCCAGTCGGAGAACGTGGATGATCGGCGCGGCGACGGCGAAGGCGGCGGCGGGTTCGGCGGCGGTCTCGGCTTGCCCGGCGGCGGCGGCGGGCTGGGCGTGGGCGCCATCATCGTGCTCGGCCTGCTCTCTTGGGCGATCGGCGTCGATCCGCGCCTGCTGATCAGCGGGGCGGAGATGGTCGCAGGCGGCCGCGCGCCGCAATCGCAAGCCGTCGAGCAGAGAAGCGCGCGCCCGTCGGGGCCGCCCAGCGACAATGTGGGCCGCTTCGTCTCCGCCGTCGTGGCGATGAACGAGGACGTGTGGAAGGACCTGCTGCCCCAGCAGGCGGGCGTGCGCTGGAAGCCGCCGACGCTCGTGATGTTCGACGGCATGACGCGTTCGGCCTGCGGCACGGCGCAATCGGCGATGGGGCCGTTTTATTGTCCCGCCGATCAGAAGGTCTATCTCGACACGTCCTTCTTCCGCGACATGCAGCGCAGGTTCGGCGGCGGCGGCGATTTCGCTTACGCCTATGTGATCGCGCATGAGTATGGGCATCACATCGAGAATCTGATGGGCGTTCTGCCGCGCGTGCAGCAGGCGCAGCGCGCGCAAAGCCGCGTGGAGGCGAACCGCCTGTCGGTGCGCGTGGAATTGATGGCCGATTGCCTCGCCGGCGTGTGGGCCGCCCATGCCAACCGGCGATGGCGCATTCTCGAACCCGGCGACGTGGAGAAAGCCGTGCGCACCGCGCAGGCGATCGGCGACGACCGCTTGCAGCAGGCGGGCGGCGGGCGCGTGGCGCCCGACAGTTTCACCCATGGCTCGGCGGCGGACCGCGTGCAATGGCTGAACCGCGGCCTGCAGAGCGGACGCGTGGACGTCTGCAACACATTCGCGCGATGAGGGAGAGGGGTCATGCCCGGCATTGACGAAAACAGGCCGTTCATCGCGCTCAATATCGCGGTGCTCACAGTCTCCGACACGCGCGGCCTCGCCGACGACCGCTCGGGCGACGCGCTCGTCGAACGGCTGACCAAGGCCGGCCACAGGCTCGCCGATCGCGCCATCGTCACCGACGACGTGGACGCGATTCGCGCGCAGGCGCGGCGCTGGATCGACGACCGGGGCGTGGACGTGGTGATCACCACGGGCGGCACCGGATTTACGGGACGCGACGTGACGCCGGAGGCGCTCGAGCCGATGTTCGAAAAACGGATGGAGGGATTCTCCTCCGTCTTCCACGCGCTGTCGTTTCCCAAGATCGGCACGTCGACGATTCAATCGCGCGCGACGGCGGGCGTGGCGGGCGCCACTTATCTGTTCGTGCTGCCCGGCTCTCCCGGCGCCTGCAAGGACGCATGGGACGGCATTCTCGCCCAACAGCTCGATTACCGCTATCGGCCGTGCAATTTCGTCGAGATCATGCCCCGGCTCGACGAACATCTGAAGCGCGGCGCGGGCTGAGCGGACACGATCAGGCGCCGATCAGGCGCCGATCATGCGCCGATCATGCGCGCCCTGAGCGTGCGCGGGGCCTTCAGCCGGCTGGCGAGGCGCCCAACGTCGGCGAGCGGGGCGTCGGCGAGATCGGCGCGCGCGCAGATGAGCGCGGAGACCGGCGACAGCGACGGCGCGATGCGCGTGACCAGATTATGCGGCGCGTCGCGCAGCAAGGCCGCGCCTGCGCCCGCGCCCAAGGCCACCAGATCCGACACTTCGCCCAGATAGCCATGTTGCGGCGCGCGGCCCGCGCGCAGCAGGAAGACGCGCTGCTCCTTCAGCCGCGCCAGCGCTTCGCGCATGGGCGCGCCGGCGGCTGCGGCGATGAAGTCGCAGCCCGCATGGTCGCAGATGCGCAGCAGGTCTTTCGATTCCTGCGGCGCGCAAAGCGCGAGATCGCGCAAGACGCCTTCCACCGCCGCCGGCACCAGCGCGGTGAGCGTGCGGACGATGGCTTCAGGCGGCGCGGCCTCCGCGCCATGCAGCAGAACGAGAGCGGACAACATCGCCGGCTTCTAGCACGCGCGACGCGCGACGCCGAGTTCGCGCTTGACGGATGCGCTCATGTTCACTATTTGTTCACCACATCGCCCCTCGCGTTTCGAGAGCTTCGCGTTTTCCCCGCCCACGGAGTCCGCCGATGCCCATCGCCCTGCGCCCTGCCAAGCCGCGGCCCCGCGCAGGCAAGAAGCGCCCGGCCGCGCCCGCCGGCGTCCCCCGCGCCGCGCCCGCCGGAGGCGACCCGCGCGCCCGGGCGCGCGACGCCGCCGAGGTCTTCGAGGGCGCCGCCGACGCGCTCGCCGACGCCGCCTGGGGTCGGGGGGCGCGCTCCAACGCCTCCGGCCGCTACGAACACGAAGTGCGCGAAGGGCAGGACGACGGCTGGAACGGGCTCGCCGATCTTCCCGCGCTCAAGACGCATGTCACGCGCGAGACGGCGCGCGTCATCATCACGCGCAACGATTCCCCCGATATCTCCTTCGACCGTTCGATCAATCCCTATCGGGGCTGCGA
>CAIXDD010000025.1 GCA_903918155.1 uncultured Hyphomicrobiales bacterium | reverse complement strand
GCATGGGCCGAGTATAATGGCGTGAGCAGAGGAGCGTCAGCGCCTTGTCGGACATCGACCCCGTTCACGCACAGCTTTTCGCCGCCCGGCTTTCCCCGCACCGGTCGCTGAGCCGCAGCCATTTCCACGTCCTGCTGATGGTTTTCTGCGCCTGCGCCTTCGTGTCGAGCCTGCCCTTCCTCATTCTCGGCGCCTGGCCGGTGGCCGGTTTCATGGGGCTCGACGTCGCCCTGTTCTACTGGGCCTTCCGCGCCAATTACCGCGCCGCCCGCGCCTATGAGGACGTGGTCGTGACCCCGCTCGCTTTGTCGGTGGCGAAAGTCTCGGAGGAGGGGCGCCGGCGCGAATGGTCCTGGCATCCGGCATGGGTGCGGCTCGAACGCCAGACGCATGAGGAATACGGGCTCGAACGCCTGTCGGTGGTCTCGCGCGGCAGCGCGCTGGAGATCGGCGGATTTTTGGGGCCCGACGCCAAGGCTCGCTTCGCCGACCGTCTGGCCGGCGCGCTGGCGCAGGCGCGGCAGGGTCCCCGCTTTTCCTGAAGCCTTCCCATCCCGACCGGCGCTCGCCCGCTTTTCGGGTGGCGCGGGGGCGCGGCCCGTCGCATCCTGCGCGCATGACCGCGTCCCTCCGCACGACCGCTCCCGATCCGCTGGCCGATTACGATCAGGTGCGCCGCGCCATCGAATTTCTCGGGACGAACCGGCGCGCGCAGCCCTCGCTGGAGGAGGTCGCCGCCCATGTGGGCGCCTCGCCGGCGCGGCTGGCGACTTTGTTCCGTCGCTGGGCGGGCGTGACGCCGAAGGATCTGCTGCAGGCTTTCACGCTCGACCATGCGCGACGGCTCCTGCGCGCGCGCGCTTCGGTGCTGGACGCGGCTTTCGAGGTCGGCCTGTCCGGGCCCGGGCGCCTGCACGATTTGTTCGTCGCCCATGAGGCGATGAGTCCGGGCGAATATAAATCCGGCGGGGCGGGGCTGGAGCTGGCCTATGGCTTTCATCCTTCGCCCTTCGGCGAGGCGCTGGCGGTGGTGGCGCCGCGCGGGCTTGCGGGTCTGGGCTTCGCGCCGGAGGGCGAGGAGCGGACGCAGGCGCGCGCTCTGGCGCTCGCCGACATGGCGCGCCGCTGGCCGGCCGCGCGCCTGCGCGAGGATCCCGCCGTCGCCGCCCCCTATGTCCGCCGCGCCTTCGATCCCGCCCAATGGCGGGCGGACCAGCCGCTGCGCATCGTGCTGATCGGCGCGGATTTCGAAATGCGCGTCTGGGAGCGGCTGTTGCGCATTCCGCTGGGCGCCGCCGCCACCTATGGCGAGGTCGCCCGCGATCTGGGCCGGCCGACGGCCGCGCGCGCCGTGGGCGCCGCCGTGGGGCGCAATCCCATCTCCTTCGTCGTGCCCTGCCACCGCGTCGTGGGCGCCTCGGGCGCGCTCACGGGCTATCATTGGGGGCTCACGCGCAAACGCGCGATCCTGGGCTGGGAGGCGGCCCGCCTTGCGGGGGCGGACGCGGCGGAGGCCGAATGAAAGCCTAGCGGGCGGCGGCGGCGCGCGCGCCCGGCCTGCGGGCGGCGGCGACGGCCTCCTCCGCCTCGAACGAGTCCGGATTCAAGCGCGCCCGCAAGGCGACGGCCCAGGCCTCGGTGACGCGCGAGGCGCAGAATCCATGGCGCTCCTCGCCGGCGTAATCGCCG
The DNA here is from genome assembly GCA_903918155.1 of uncultured Hyphomicrobiales bacterium. Taxonomy (GTDB): domain Bacteria; phylum Pseudomonadota; class Alphaproteobacteria; order Rhizobiales; family Beijerinckiaceae; genus Terripilifer. Next base: position 1,045 of record CAIXDD010000025.1, on the reverse strand, counting down.
CAATGTTCGGACCGGCGCGAGGAGAAGCCCGCCTGTTCGGCCGCCGCCACGCGCACCTTGTCGCGATCCTTGCCGGCGGCCGCCACCAGCGCGCGGTAATTGGCCATGGCGTTGCGTTCGGCGGCGGCGCGCGCGCGTTCGATCCGCGCGATCTCGGCCTCGCCGATGGCTTCGTCGGGCGGACCCCAGACGCCGGCCACGACGACCTTGCAATCGGCGGACTTGAGAAGGCAGGCGCCCGCCTGCGCCGCGCCGGCGTGAACGTCCGCGACGCTCGCCTGCACGGCGCCGGCCAGCACATCGAGCGCGATGGAGCAGCCGGGTAGGCTCGCCCCGTAGCGGCGCAGGCCCTCGTGCCGGCGCAGGGGCTTCAACGCGAGCGCCCCGTCGGAGACCTCCGCCTCGCAGGCTTCGCCCCGCCGCGACGCGCGCTCGCCCGCCAGCGTCAGGCGCGCCAGGACGAGATCGGCGCCGCGCCGCTCGATCCGCATGCGCCCGTGCAGGCCGTTGAGCCGCAGGTCGCGGCCCGTCACGCCCGCCTCCTCGGGGGCGCGCACGGGCGCGCCCTGCTCAAGGGCGGGGGCGGATGCGGGCCCCGGCGGCCGGCTCTGGGCGCGGGCGGTCGTGGCGGGCGCCAGGGCGACCCATCCCAGAAGCGCGCAGAAACTTGCGATCACGAGATGCATGGAGCCAAAAAACCGCGAAAACATGAAGAAATATTGAGCGCGCGGCGCGAAAACGCAGGTTTTCATGGGGCGGCCGCCGTATGCCCCCCAATACGCGACCCAATGCCCGGCCTTGCGGCCTTGGGTCGGCGCCGCGCCTTGCGGCTGAAAAAACGCGTCCTTATATACCCGCCAGCCTTGCGGTTCGCCGCGGCGATCACAATCTCGGGAAGCAACGGGGACCGGGCGGACGGCCGCGCGCGACGCGCGGAGAGCCCGCCCACGAAACGGACCGCTTCGGGGTCCGGCGGTTCTGCGTGGAAAGGAATTGAAAATGGCGAAGGTCATAGGCATCGATCTGGGCACCACCAACAGCTGCG
>CAIXDD010000024.1 GCA_903918155.1 uncultured Hyphomicrobiales bacterium | reverse complement strand
TGGAGCTGGTGCGCGCGGGCCGCGCGCATGCGCTCGTCACCAATCCCATCTCCAAGGACAATCTCTACAAGGCCGGCTTCAAACATCCCGGCCATACGGAATTCCTCGCCGAACTGGCCAAGCGCTTTTTCGCCGCGCAAGCGCGCTCCGTCATGATGTTGTGGTCGCCGGAACTGGCGGTCGTGCCTGCGACGATCCATGTCTCGCTGCGTCAGGCGATTGCGGATCTGAGCTGCGACCTGCTCGTCGAGACCGGACGCATCGTCGCGCGCGACCTCGCCGCCCGTTTCGCGATCGCCGCGCCTCGGCTCGCTTTCGCCGGGCTCAATCCGCATGCGGGCGAGAACGGCGCCATGGGGCGCGAGGACATCGAGATCGTCGCGCCCGCCGTGGCGCAGCTGCGGGCCGAAGGCTATGACGTGCGCGGCCCCCTGCCGCCCGACACGATGTTCCACGCCGCTGCGCGCGCGCGCTACGACGCGGCGATCTGCATGTATCACGATCAGGCGCTGATCCCCATCAAGACCATCGCCTTCGACAGCGCGGTGAACGTGACGCTGGGACTGCCGTTCATCCGCACCTCGCCCGACCATGGCACGGCCTATGACATCGCGGGACAAGGGACGGCCGATCCCGCAAGCCTCATCGCCGCGCTCGACCTCGCCGCGCGACTGGCCAGCGCGGACGCGGCTTCGTGAGCGCGCTCGACGCGCTGCCGCCGCTGCGCGAGGTGGTGAAGCGCTACGATCTCGCGCCGAAGAAATCGCTCGGCCAGAATTTCCTGTTCGACCTGAACCTCACCGGACGCATCGCGCGCGCAGCCGGCCCTTTGGCGGGCGTCACGATCATTGAAGTGGGGCCCGGCCCCGGCGGGCTCACGCGGGCCTTGCTGGCCGAGGGCGCCCGCAAGGTCGTCGCCATCGAGCGCGACGAACGGTGCCTTGCGGCGCTGGCCGATGTGGCGGCCGCATGCCCGGGCCGGCTTCATGTGGAGGCGGGCGACGCCCTGGAGACCGACTACGCCGCGCTCGCGCGCGCCCATGCCGGCGACGGCCCCGTGCGCATCGTCGCCAACCTGCCTTACAATGTGGGCACGCCATTGTTGACGGGCTGGATCGAGGGCGAAGCCTGGCCCCCTTTCTGGGACAAGATGGTCCTGATGTTCCAGCGCGAAGTGGCGGAACGCATCGTCGCCACGCCGCGCGAGCGCGCCGATTACGGACGGCTGGGCGTCTTGTGCGGATGGCGGACGCAGGCGCGCATTCTGTTCGACGTGCCCGCCGCCGCCTTCACGCCGCCCCCGAAAGTCACATCCGCCATCGTGGAGGTCGCGCCGCGCCTGTCGCCTGAGCCCTGCGCGCTCGACAGCCTGTCGCGCGTGACGCAGGCCGCCTTCGGCCAGCGACGCAAGATGCTGCGGCAATCGCTGAAGTCGCTGGGCGTGGATCCCCTGCCGCTGCTCGCCGCGGCGGGATTGCCGGAGACCGCGCGCGCCGAGGAGATCGACGTCGCCGGCTTCGTGCGACTGGCCAACGCCTTTCGCGCGGCCTGACGCGCTGTTGCGCGGCGCGCGCGTTTGACTAACATCGCTTCGCATCAGCGACGGGGGAGACGGATTTGCGCGCGCAGGCCAAGGGCGGAGACGGTCATCCCGGAGAGCTGGAGGGCAAGGTCGCGGTCGTGACGGGCGCCGCCCGCGGGCTTGGCGCGGAAATGGGGCGCACCCTGCTGGGCGCCGGCGCCTGCGTCATTTTCGCCGATGTGGACGGGGCCGTGGACGAGAGCGCCGCGCGCGCCCGCGAGGCGACCCGCAACATCAATGCGCAGGCCATGCGCTGCGACATCTCCATCCGCGCGGATTGCGAACGCCTCGTCCAGATGGCGAGCGCGCGCTTCGGCGCGATCGACGTGCTGGTCAACAACGCCGGCACGGGACCCGCCTTCATGGAGAAGGCGCCGCGCGGGCGCGGCCCGAGATTTTGGGAGAGCGATCCCGACGCCTGGCGAGAGGTGATCGACACGAATGTGTGCGGCACCTTCTATATGGCCCATTACGTCACGCCCGGCATGATCGC
>CAIXDD010000023.1 GCA_903918155.1 uncultured Hyphomicrobiales bacterium | reverse complement strand
CCTGCGGCGCGCATCTTCTCGCGCGCGCCAAGCCCCGCGCCCGCCCGCTTCGTCGCGCGCGGCGCCAAGCGCTCCGTGCTGGAGACGACATTCCGCGAATTGCACCGCGCCGCGCCTGCGCCCGTCAATGTGATCGCGCTCGACAAGGGCGCGCCCTTCGGCGGCGTGAGCGTGGATACGAGCGGCTGCACCCTGTGCCATGCCTGCGTGAACGCCTGCCCGACAGGCGCCCTCGCCGACAATCCCGAAAAGCCCATGCTGCGCTTCTCGGAGAGCCTGTGCGTGCAATGCGGCCTGTGCCAGTCCACCTGTCCTGAAAAGGTGATCCGCATCGAGCCGCGGCTCGACTTCGACGCCTGGGCCGAAGGCCATCGCGTGGTGAAGGAGGAAGAGCCCTATCCCTGCCAAGCCTGCGGCAAGCCGTTCGGCGCGCGCAGCGCCGTCGAGCGCATCGTCGCGAAATTGCAGGACCGGCACTGGATGTTTACGGGCGCGAACGCCAAACGCATCGACGTGGTGCGCATGTGCGAGGATTGCCGCGTGAGCGCCGTGGTGAACGAGGGTTTCGATCCACACGCCGCGCCGCAGCGCCCCCCCGTCATGACCACCGAAGATTATCTCAAGGCGCGCGAGAAGAACGGCGACCTGCCCTAGCCCGCTAGAGGCGGCCCGTTCAAGCCCGCGCCACAAAGGAGTTTCCATGTCCATCACGCCACAAGACGTCCTGCGCGCGCTCGACGCCGTGAAACTTCCCGACGGCGCTCCGCTGGGCCAGAGCGGCCGCGTGGGCGAGATCGCGCTGAAAGACGGCAAGGCGATTTTCGCCATCCAGATCGATCCCTCGGAGGTGAACGCGCTCGAAAGCGTGCGCGCGCAGGCCGAAAGCGTGGTGCGCGCCCTGCCCGGAATCACAGGCGCGCTCGTGGGCCTCACCGCCGACCTGCCGGCGGGACAGGCGCCGCGTCCCGCGCCCAGCGCGTCAAGCGCGCCCACGCCGTTGCGCAGCGGCCCGAAGAACCAGCCCGCCACGGCGGGCAAGCAGCCCGGCGTGCCGGGCGTGACGCATATCGTCGCGGTGGCCTCGGGCAAGGGCGGCGTCGGCAAATCGACGACCTCCTGCAATCTCGCGCTGGGCCTGGCCGCGCTGGGCCTCAAGGTCGGCATGCTCGACGCCGACATTTACGGCCCCTCGCAGCCGAAATTATTCGGCCTCTCCGGCAAGCCGCGCGTGAACGAACAGCGCAAGCTCGAACCGATGGAGCGCTATGGCGTGAAGGTCATGTCCATGGGATTTCTCGTGGACGAAACGACCGCGATGATCTGGCGCGGGCCGATGGTGATGAGCGCGCTCACGCAAATGTTGCGCGAGGTGAATTGGGGCGAGCTGGACGTGCTGATCGTGGACATGCCGCCGGGCACCGGCGACGCGCAGCTCACCATGGCGCAGCAGACGCCGCTCGCCGGCGCCGTCATCGTCTCCACCCCGCAGGATCTCGCGCTGCTCGACGCGCGCCGCGGCGTCGCGATGTTCAACAAGGTGAACGTGCCCGTGCTCGGCATCGTCGAGAATATGGCGAATTTCTGCTGTCCCAATTGCGGCCATGTCTCGCCGATCTTCGGCCATGGCGGGGCGCGCGCGGAGGCGGAGAAGACGGGCGTGCCGTTCCTCGGCGAGATCCCGCTGCATATGGACATTCGCCAAACCTCCGACGAAGGCCGACCCGTCGTCGCCACCGATCCTGACGGCGCGAACGCGAAGGCCTATCGCATCGTCGCGCAACGCGTGTGGGAGCGGCTGCAAGGCGGGGGCGGCGCGAAAGCCGCTCCGCGCATCGTCATCGAATGAGCGCGGCGGACGCGCCGATCGGCGTGATCCTCGCGGGCGGACTCGCGCGGCGCATGGGCGGCGGCGACAAGCCGCTGCGGCTCATCGGCGGCGAGACGATCCTCGAACGCGTCATCGCCAGCGTGGGTCCGCAATGCGCCGCGCTCGCGCTCAACGCCAATGGCGATCCCGCCCGTTTCGCCTCTTTCGGCCTGCCTGTGATCGCAGACAGCGTGGAGGGTTTCGTCGGCCCGCTCGCCGGCGTGCTCGCGGGCATGGATTTCGCGCAGGCGCAGGGGCGAGCCTGGCTCCTCAGCGTTGCGGCGGATTGTCCCTTCCTCCCGCGCGATCTCGCAACGCGGCTGGCGCAAGCACGCGACGCGCAGGATTGCGACATCGTCGTGGCGCGGTCCGGCGGACAGGCGCATCCCGTGATCGCGCTCTGGCGCGTCGCGCTGCGCGAGGACCTGCGCCATGCGCTTGTCGACGAGGGCCTGCGCAAGATCGACCGCTGGACGGCGCGTCACGCCTGCGCCCATGTGGATTGGCCGGCGGAGCCGGTCGATCCTTTCTTCAACGCCAATGCGCCCGAAGACCTCGCCGCGGCCGAACGGCTGCTCGCGCGCTGACGCGATCAATCCTGCGCTGGCTGGGCCGGCTCGAACCCCGACGCGCGCAACGCGTCCTGCGTAGGGCGCGACCGCAGCGAGGCGAGAAACGCCTGCACCGCGGGCCTTTCGCGCCGCGCGCGCACGAGCGCGAAATCATAATGCTCCTGCGCGTGCGGAATGAAGCCCAGACCATAGGCCTGCGCGACAGGCGCGATGGCCACGCCCCAATCCGCGCGCCCCTGCGCCACGGCGGCGGCGACCGCATTATGCGAGCGCGGCTGATTGAAATATCCCTCGGGCCGCGCCCCGCCGAGCAGGCGATCGATCAGCATGCGCGTGCCGGCGCCCTGATTGCGGTTCGCCATGAGGCACAGAGGGTCCGCGAGCGCGGCGGCGACGG
>CAIXDD010000022.1 GCA_903918155.1 uncultured Hyphomicrobiales bacterium | reverse complement strand
GTCTATATAGTGCGGGCTGGCAGGCGACGGCAACGGCGCGCGGTCAAGCTGCGAGGGGCGCGAAACGGCCCCGAATCTTTTTGTGGTCTAACGGCAGCAGGGCCGCGTAACTGAGAGGCGTCAATATGGAGGCTCCACATGGATGCGGTGGTTAAGGCCTTGAATCCAGCGAATTCCAGCTCGGTTCAAAACATTTCGAACGAAGACCGGGCTATGCGTCCCAGCCGCGAGGAGGCCGAAGAGGCCGTCCGGACGCTGTTGCGCTGGGTCGGCGAGAACCCCGGCCGCGAGGGCCTTCTCGACACGCCCAAGCGCGTCGTGAAAGCCTATGAGCAGTTTTTCGCGGGCTATCATCAGGACGCCGAGGAAATTCTCGGCACCGTTTTCGAGGACGTCGAAGGATACGACGATCTCGTGCTCGTCAGGGACATCGATTTCGCCGCCCATTGCGAGCACCATATGGTGCCGTTCCTGGGCAAGGCGCATATCGCCTATTATCCCAACGGCGGCGTCGTCGGCCTGTCGAAGCTCGCGCGCCTCGTCGAAGTTTATGCGCGCCGCCTGCAGACGCAGGAGACCATGACGGCGCAGATCTGCGACGCCATGACCCAAGCGCTCGAACCTTTCGGCGTCGCGGTCATGATCGAGGCCGAGCATATGTGCATGTCGATCCGCGGCGTGCAGAAGAACGGCGCCTCGACCGTCACCACGCGTTTTACCGGCCGCTTCCGCGAGCCGGGAGAGCAGGTGCGCTTCCTGTCGCTCGTGCGCGGCCGGTAGACGTCGCATGACGCCCCGCTTGCGGGCCGCAGCGTGATCCGCGCGGCCCTCGTCACCGGCGCCGGTCGGCGCGTGGGCGCGGCGATCGCGACGCGGCTCGCCGAGCGCGGCTTTCACGTCTTCATCCACGTCCATCGCTCGCAGGCGGACGGGCAGGCGCTCGCACAGGACCTGCGCGCGCGCGGCCTTGCGGCGCAAACGCTTGCCTGCGACCTGGCCGATGCGCAAGCCGTGGACGCCATGGCGGCGCATGTCCTGGCCAGCGACGCCGATCATTACATGCTCGTCAACAATGCCTCCTGGTTCGGCCACGACCTGCCCGGCGCCGCGCCGGCGCGGAATCTGGACGCGAGCCTCGACGTTCACGTGCGCGCGCCCGTCGCCTTGATGGAGGCTTTCGCGCGCGGGCGCGGGCGGGCGCGGCTTGATGCGGTCAATGTGCTCGACCAGAAGCTCGGCGCGCCCAATCCCGATTATTACAGCTATACGATCGGCAAATATGGCCTGTGGGGCGCCGCGCGCACCTGGCGCGCCCTGCAGGCGAAAGGCGTGCGCGTCTTCGGCCTGTGGCCGGGCCTCATGCTAACGAGCGACGTTCTGGACGAGGAGGATTTCCGCGCGCGCCGCGCCGGCAATCCGCTGCGCCGCCCCATCGACGTGAGCGACCTGTTGCGCGCCCTCGACCTCGTGCTCGACGCGCCCGACCTGCCGGGACAGGATCTTCTCGTCGACGCGGGCGAGAGCCTTTACGCCCGCGCCCGCGACGTCGCCTTCGAGGGCGAGCCGCTCAGAAGCGGTGGTTGACGCCCACTTTCAGCACATTGCGCATGGACGAGACGGCCTTCACGCGCGTGACGCCCGTGACGGGGGTTTCCGTCTTCGTCGGCTCGCCGCCCGCAGGGAAGGCGTAGGTCCATGACACGCCCTGCCCGATCTGTCGCGCCATCACGTCGCCGCCGGGCGCATAGAGGAGATTATACTCCGCCTTCACGCTCCAGTTCGACGCGACGAGATATTCCACGCCGCCGCCGAAGACGAAGCCGATGCGCTCCATGTCGCCGCGCGTCGTATAGGCTGTATAGGGCGAGAACAATTGGTCGGTCGAGGTGAACGTGCCGTTCTCATAGATCTGGTCGACGCGCGTCTTGGTGTAGGACGCGCCCAGTTTCGTGAAGAACAGCGCGCGATCCGCCACCAGGCCGGCGCGCATGGCGAGAGCGAAGAAGGGCCGCTCGGCGCCTTTCAGCTCATTGCGCGTCATCTCCTTCGAGAAATTGACGTAGCTGCTCTGGCCGCGCGAGCGGAAGGGCAAGGACGCCTCCGCCTCCACGCCGAACAACATGTCGTCGCGCGCCCAATTGCAGCCGCCCTGCACGCCGCTCATCACGGAGGTGACGGTGAATTTCTGCTCCGGCACGCCAGCCAGCGCGCTGGAGCGTTCGCGGCTGCTCAATTGGTTCCACGAGGCGCCCCCATGCAGGCCCGCATAGCAGCCCGCAAAGATCGACGCGCCCTGCGTCGCGATCGGATCGTCCGCCCGCGGATCGAGGCCCGAAGGGATTCCGCCGGGCGGCGTGCGCCCGTAAATGGGCGGCTGGGCGTAAAGCCCCTGCGGCGGGAATTGCGCCGACGTTTGCGGCGCATATTGCGGCGCGGCTTGCGGCGCATATTGGGGCGCGGCTTGCGGCGCATATTGGGGCGCATATTGCGGCGCGCGCGGATTGGCGAGGGCGCCGGCGCCGGACAGCAGCGTGCAGCTTACGAGTGAGGCGGCGCCAAGAAGTCTCGAATGGGAG
>CAIXDD010000021.1 GCA_903918155.1 uncultured Hyphomicrobiales bacterium | reverse complement strand
GTCTTCACCGGCGCGCCCATGCCGGCGGGCGCCGATATGGTCTTCATGCAGGAGGACGTGCGCGCGCAGGGCGGCGACGTCGCGCTGCCCGCAGGTTTGAAGCGCGGCGCCAATATGCGCCCCGCCGGCGAAGACGTGGCGCTGGGCGCCTGCGCGCTGCCCAAGGGGCGCATCCTGCGCCCGCAGGATCTCGCGCTCGCCGCAGCGCTGGGCTTCACCCATCTGCCCGTCGTGCGGCGGCTGCGCGTGGGCGTTTTCTCCACCGGCAATGAGCTGGCGCAGCCCGGCGAGCCGCTGGGGCCCGCGCAGATTTATGATTCCAATCGCGTGATGTTGCTTGCGCTGCTGCGCCGGCTCGGTTGCGAGGCGCGCGATCTGGGCGCCTTGCGCGACGAACCCGCCGCGCTGGCGGATGCGTTGAAAGCGGCTGCGGCGCAATGCGATCTCATCGTCACCTCCGGCGGCGTGTCCACCGGCGAGGCCGATCACGTGAAGGCGGCGGCGGAGGCCGTGGGCACGCTCGTCTTCTGGCGCATCGCGGTGAAGCCGGGCCGGCCGGTCGCCATGGGCGTGATCGACGGCGCGCCCTTCGTGGGCCTGCCGGGCAATCCGGCGGCGAGTTTCGTGACCTTCGCCTGCATCCTGCGCCCGCTCGTCTGCGCCCTTGGCGGCGCGCAGGCGCCGGTTCTGCCGCTGCTGCCCGTGCGCGCCGATTTCTCCTATCGCAAGAAGGCGGGGCGTCGCGAATTCGTGCGCGCCTGCCTTGCGGTCTCGCCCGAAGGCGCGACGCTGGCGCGCAAGTTCGCCCGCGAAGGGGCGGGGCTTCTCTCCTCGCTCACGCAGACGGACGGTCTCGTGGTCCTTGGCGAAGACGTGACGTCTGTGGCGCCGGGCGATCTCGTGGGCTTCCTCGCCTATTCCGCGCTCGGTTGAAACCTTCTTTCACGCGCAGGGCGCGCGCAAAAAGAAAGAGGCCGCTTGCGCGGCCTCCCATGGGGTGCGCCGGGCGGCCCGACGCTGCGAACGATCCGCTCTTCGCGTGCGAAGATCAGTTCTTCACGAGATTATGACCGGGGTCGCCGACGCGGGCGCCGGCCGTCGTGTTGGCGTCCCAGGCGGCGCGCTGCTGCGTGTCGAGCACGTTCGCTGCGCCGACGGCGGCGACGGCGGCAAACAGGATCGCTGCGATGAATGCCTTCATGGTTGGCCCTCCTCCAATCACGCACATATGCTTTGTTTGGCCGCGCGGATCAAGCCTTTCGAAGGGATAGGCTAGCGCGTGGCGCGTTCGAGGAAGTCGATCAGCGCCGCGCGGTCCTGCGCGTCGACGACGCGCTGTTCGGGCATTTTGGTGCCGGGCGTATAGGCCTGCGGGCCTAGTTCGAACAGAAGCGAGACGGTTTGCGGCGTCCAGACAAGATCGAGCTTGCGGAAGGCCTGCGAATAATCATAGCCCGGCGCCGCGCCCGCCTTGCGGCCGAAGATGCGATGCAATGTCGGGCCCGCGCGATTGTCTTCGCCCGGCTGCAAGGTGTGGCAGATCGCGCAGGCGCGAAACACGTCCGCGCCGCGCTCGCCCGCAAAGGCGGCGAGTTCGTCGCCCGGCGCCTGCGGCGAAATCGCCCCGACATGTTCGCCCGTGCGGGCGTCCCAGCGGCGCACGAGGCGGTCGCCGCCGCCCGTCAGCAGAACGCGCCCGTCCGGCGCATAGGCGAGCGACCATACGGGCAGGCCCGGCCCGTTGAGCGTGAAGCGCACGCGCGCCTCGCGCACGTCCAGAACGGCCACCGATCCGCGGGGGCTGGCCGCCGCAAGGCTCGCCCCGTCGGGGGAGGCCGCGAGCGCGATGATCGGCGCCTCCGCCGCCTGCGCCTGCGCGCGCAAGGCGCCCTCGCGCGTGAAGAACAGCACGGCGCCGTCGGCGCGGCCCGCCGCGATGTCCCCGTCCGGCAGAAGGGCGAGCGCATTGAGCGGCGCGCCGGTCTCGATCACCCGCGCGGGCTCGTTCGCGTTCGCGCTCCACAGCCGCAGCGCGCCGTCATAGCCCGCCGTCGCAAAGCCGCCGCCGGGCAGGAACGCCACGCCGTTCACGGCGCCGCGATGGCCCTCGAACGTGCGCAGGAGCCGCCCGTCCGCCAGCGAGAAGAGGCGCGCCGCCTCGTCCCATCCGCCGGTTGCGTACAGGCCGCGCTGCGCGTCCACCGCCAATGCGGCGATGGGCGCGTCATGTGCCTTGTCGATGCGCGCAGGCTGGTTTGAGCCTTGCGCCCAGACGGCCACGCGCCCGTCCTCGCCGGCGGTGAGGAAACGCCCGTCGGGCAGGGCCGCGACGGCGTTCACCGAACCCTCATGGACGCGCAGGATGCGCCGCGCCCGGTTGGCGACGAGATCCCACACGATGGCGGATTGGTCGAACCCGCCGCTGATCGCGCCGGCGCCGTCCGGCGTCGCGGCCAGCGCGCGCACGGGCCCGCCATGGCCGGCGAGCCCCTGTTGGGCGGGGGCGGGCCCGCCGGCGGCGAGCAGGAGAAGGGCGGTCAGCGGGGGAAGGGCGAAAGCGAAGGCGCGCATGGCGCGAGAATAGGGCGTTCGCCGCACCGCGCCAGCCCCTTCGCGCGGGCGGGAGCGGGGGCGCGGGGGGCCGCGCGCTCTTGCGCGTCCTCTCGCGCGCCCTCTTGCGCGTCGTCTTGCGCGCGCCCTTGCAATGGGCGCCCGCATCGCCCACAAGCGCGCAGCGGCGCTTGCGGCGCGTGCGGCGATCCGGGGGCGAATATGTTCGGCATAGCGGCGGGCGATCTCGCCATTCTGGTTTTCGGCCTTGCGGGGGCGGGCGCGCTCACGGGCGTGCTTGCGGGCGTGTTCGGCGTGGGCGGCGGCGCCGTCATCGTGCCGGTGCTCTACGAATTGTTCCGCATCATCGGCGTCGAGGAAGCCGCGCGCATGCCGCTCTCGGTGGGCACCTCGCTCGCCATCATTATCCCCACGTCGATCTCCTCCTTCCGCGCGCACAAGAAGCGCGGCACGGTGGACATGAGCGTGCTGCGCGCCTGGGCGGTTCCGGTGGTGCTGGGCACGCTCGCCGGCGCGCTCGCCGCGCGCTGGGCGCCGACGGCGACCTTCAAGATCGTCTTCGTGGTGGTGGCGGGCGTCAACGCCGCCCGGCTGATCGGAAATCTCAACTGGCGTCTGGGCGACGATCTGCCCAAGGGCGTGCTGATGCGCGTCTATGGATTCGTCACCGGCGTCCTCTCCGCGCTCATGGGCATCGGCGGCGGACAGATCTCGACCATGCTCATGACTTTCCACAACCGCCCGATCCATCAGGCCGTGTCGACCTCGGCGGGCATGGGCGTGCTCATCTCCATTCCCGGCGCGCTCGGCTATATGGCGGCGGGCTTCGACAAGCCGGGCCTGCCGGCCTTTTCGCTGGGCTATGTGTCCTTCCTCGGCCTTGCCTTGTTCGCGCCGATCAGCATCTGGACGGCGCCTCTGGGCGTGAAGCTCGCCCATGCGCTCTCCAAGCGCACTCTGGAGATCGCCTTCGGCTGTTTCCTTCTTCTGGTCTCCGCGCGCTTTCTCGCCAGCCTGCTGGGCTGGTGAGGCTCACTGGCGCAGCACGAGGCGGTTGCGCTCTGCCGCATAGCCGGAGAGACGTTCAAGAAACGACTGGCCGAGAAGGTTTTCTCGCAAGGCGCCGGGACGCGCTATGAGCGCGCGCACGTCGCGCAGGGTGATGTCGCCGACCGTGAGGGACTTCAACGTGAGAGGCGCGGCCTGCGCGCGGCCGTTGGCGGTGGACACGGAGACGCGATAATCGAGCTTGGCGGGATCGAGTCCGAGGCGCGCGGCCTCCTCCGCGCGCAGCACCACCGTCGAGGCGCCCGTGTCGAACATGAAGCGCAGGCGCACGCCCTCCGCCATGCCCTCGAACGCGTAATGACCGTCGCTGCGGCGCACCGCCATCGCCTGTCCCGGCGGCGAGGCGACGCTGCGGCCGGGCGCGATCTCGTCCATCATGCGTTCGCTGAAGGCGGCCATGTCCTTGCGGTGGACATAGCCGATCATCACGGCTGCGAAGACGCCGACCCACGCCAGCGCGGCGACCAGCGCCGTGCGCATCCGCCCCCGCCAGGCTTCGCGCTGGTCGCTGATCAGGAAGAGGAGCAGCAGCACGCTTCCCACGAGCGAGGCGATCTGTCCCGGCGCGAGGCCGAAGGCCAGCTCCTCCTCGGGCGTCAGCGCGGCGAAGGCGGCGGCGCCGGCGAGCGCGATCAGGGCGAATGCGTAAGCCATGCTCTTCACATAGCGCCGGGGCCCGCGCGGTTAAAGCGTCGGCGCGGCGGTGAGGGCGACGAGAAAGGCGATTTCGGCGAGCTGTTGCGCCGCGCCCGCCACGTCGCCGGTCTGGCCGCCGATCTGCTTGCGCGCCATCGCCGTCATGGCGGCGGCGGCGAGAAATCCGCCCGCCAAGGCGAAGGCCAAGGGGCGCGCGCCGAAGACCGGCGCGAGGAGGAGGGCGGGCAGGAGGCAGGCCAGCGCGAAGGCGGTCCACGCCGCCGCGCCCTCGGGCTTGCCGGCCGCCTGCGCCGCGCCTTCCGCCCGCGCAGGCTCCAGCGCCACGGCGGGAACGAGGCCCGCCACGCGCGAAAAGGCCGCGACGCCGATCATGGCCAGAGCCGCCGCACCCGCGCCATGGCTGGCGAGCAGGGCGGCCAGCGCCGCCCAGCGCAGGCCCAGCGATAGGACCAAAGCGGCCCCGCCAAAGGCGCCGATGCGGCTGTCCTTCATGATTTCGAGCTTGCGCTGGCGGGTCGCGCCGCCGCCGAGCCCGTCGGCGCAATCGGCGAGCCCGTCCTCATGAAAGGCGCCCGTCGCATAGACGAGGGCGGCCAGCGCCAGCCCGGCCGCGACCTGCGCCGGCAGGCCCAGCCGCGCGCCGGCCCACAGGACGAGCGCCCCTGCGGCGCCGATCACGGCCCCCGCGAGGGGCAGCATCCGGCAGGCCCGCGCGAAATCCGGCATCGCATGGGGATCGTCCTCCCAGGGCAGGACGGGGACCGGCAGGCGCGACCAGAATCGCAGGCAGACGCACAGGTCCTGAGCGAGGGATTTCGGGAGGGATAGCGGGCGGGGCGAGGGGGCTTTAGGCGAGGGTGGGTGGGGCTGCGACATGGCGCCACCATGGCGGCTGGGGCGCGCCCGCGCAATCTTGCCCGCAAGGCGTGAAAAGCCCGCCCGGATCAGGCGAAAGGGCCGGGTCGGGCGGGCCCGCCCGCGAGCCTCATAATTTCCCTCGCTTCCGTTCGCGCGCGTGCTATAGAGCCGCACCCGGGGACTAGGTCGGGGCGCGCGGCATGCGAGGCGGTCGCCTTCAGGTCGCGGGCGTGGCGGAACTGGTAGACGCAGTGGATTTAGGTTCCACCGCCGAAAGGCATGGGGGTTCGAGTCCCTCCGCCCGCACCAGGCCCCGAACTGACGACTCCCATTCGTTTGGAACTCGCGCGGGCAAGGCCCGACGCACCGCAGGATTTGAAAAGGGAAGATGATGCAGGTCACCGAAACCCTCTCAGAAGGTCTGAAGCGCGCATACAAGGTCGTTCTGCCGATGCAGGACCTGGCGCAGCGCCTCGAGACCGAGCTGAACGACCTTAAGAACAAGGTGCGCATCAACGGCTTCCGTCCGGGCAAGGTGCCGCTGGCCCATGTCCGCCAGATGTATGGCAAGCAGGTCATGAGCGACGTGCTGCAGAACGCCATCAACGACGCGAACCGCAAGATCGTCGAAGACAACGGCCTCAAGCTCGCCGGCTCGCCCAATATCGACGTGGACGGCGGCGAGGAAGGCGTGCAGCGCGCCATCGAGGCCAAGGGCGATCTCGCCTTCACGGTGAGCGTGGAAGTGCTGCCGAAATTCGACGTCGGCTCCTTCGACGACGTGGCGCTCGAACGTCTCGTGGCGAAAGTGCCCGACGCCGACGTCGAGGACGCCCTGAAGCGCATGGGCGACCAGACCCGCCCCTTCGCGGCCAAGGACGGCGCGGCCGCCAGCGGCGACAAGGTGACCATCGATTTCGTCGGCAAGATCGACGGCGAGGAATTCCCCGGCGGCAAGGGCGAGGGCCATGACCTCGTGCTGGGCTCGGGCCAGTTCATCCCCGGTTTCGAGGATCAGCTGATCGGCGCCAAGGCGGGCGAGACTCGCGTGGTGAACGTCAAGTTCCCCGAGGCCTATCAGGCCGCGCATCTGGCCGGCAAGGACGCCGCCTTCGACGTGACGGTGCAGGCCGTGCAGGCGCCGGGCGAGCTGAAGATCGACGACGAATTCGCGAAGACCTTCGGCATCGAATCGCTCGACAAGCTGAAGGACGCGGTGCGCGCCAATATGCAGACCGAGCTTGACGGCGCCTCGCGCGCGAAGCTCAAGCGCGCGCTGCTCGACCAGCTCGACAAGCGCTATTCCTTCGAACTGCCGCCCTCGCTGGTCGAGGAGGAGTTCAACGGCGTGTGGAGCAGCGTGCTGGCCGAACAGCAGCAGTCCGGCAAGACCTTCGCCGACGAGAACACGACCGAAGAGGCCGCGCGCGCGGAATATCGCGCCATCGCCGAACGTCGCGTGCGGCTGGGCCTCGTGATGGCCGAGATCGGCGAGCAGAACAGCGTGCAGGTGAGCGATGACGAGCTGACCGCGGCGATCGTCGAGCGCGCGCGCCAGTTTCCGGGCCAGGAAAAGATGGTCTGGGAATTCTACCAGAAGAACCGCGAGGCTCTCGCTCAGGTCCGCGCCCCCCTCTATGAGGAGAAGGTCGTGGACGTGATCGTCTCCAAGGCCAAGGTCACCGACAAGGAGGTCTCCAAGGAGGACTTCCTCAAGGCGGTGAACGAGGACGCCGAGGCGAAGGCCTAATCCCGCTTGAGACGCGGCGCGCCCATTGCGCGCCGCGTTTCGATGCTTATCTTGGTGACGCCGCCGATTCCGCGCGGTCAGAGAAGAGCCCGATGCGCGATCCGATCAGCCTCTATAATTCGTTCGTCATTCCGAGCGTCGAAGAAGTCACGTCGCGTGGCTCGTATCGCTACGACATCTTCTCGCGCCTTCTGAAAGAGCGCATCATCTTCCTCGCCGGACCCGTCGAGGACCAGATGGCGACGCTCGTCGTCGCGCAGCTCCTGTTCCTTGAAGCGGACAATCCGAAGAAGGAAATCTATCTCTACATCAACTCGCCCGGCGGCGTCGTGACCTCCGGCCTGTCG
>CAIXDD010000020.1 GCA_903918155.1 uncultured Hyphomicrobiales bacterium | reverse complement strand
CGCGGTCATCGTGACGCCCAGCGACACGCCCGCCTCGCGCGCCAGCGAGCCGATGCCCAGAAAGGTGAGCGCCATGACGAACATCGGCAGGCGCGCGGCGTGCAGGAAACCGGCGAGGAACCAGCGCCAGGCGCCGCCTTCGGCCGCGCGCGCGGGATCGGTCTGGGGAGAAGAGGAAAGCATCATGCGGGCCCGGCGGATCAGGCTCATCTAGGCCGATCCGCGCGCGCAAGGCAAAGCGATTGCGCCCCACGCCAAAAGAAAAGGCCGGCGCGCCATCACGCGCCGGCCTTGGGAGACAGGAGGATCAGCCCTTCAGAGGCACTTTCGGCACGACGCCGCCCCCGCGCGCGCCGTCGTCGGACCCAGCCTCGGGCCCGCCCTCGCCGCCGCCGCCCTTGCGGACGCGGGCGCGGCGCACTTCCGGCTCTTCCTTCGGCTTGCGCTTCTTGCGCGCCTCGACGACTTCCTTGTCGGGCTTGGGCAGCGCGGGCCCTTCGGGGAAGAGGAAGGCGAGCTTCTTCTTGCCCTCGTCCTCGGCCACGACGACGCGCACCGTGCCGCCGCCCTTGAGGCGGCCGAACAGCACTTCGTCGGCCAGCGGCGTCTTGATGTGCTGCTGGATCACGCGGGCCATGGGCCGCGCGCCCATCATCTCGTCATAGCCGTTTTCGACGAGCCAGCTGCGCGCCTCCTCCGACAATTCGATGGTCACGTTGCGGTCGCCCAGCTGCATTTCCAGCTGCGCGATGAACTTGTCCACCACCTGACGGATGACTTCGACCGGCAGATGGCCGAAGGCGACGATCGCATCGAGACGATTGCGGAACTCCGGCGCGAAGAGGCGGTTGATCGCCTCCGTGTCGGCGCCCTCGCGCTTGGTCTTCGCGAAGCCGAAAGCGGGCTTGGCCATGTCGGCGGCGCCGGCGTTCGTCGTCATGATGAGGATCACGTTGCGGAAGTCGATCTGCTTGCCGTTGTGGTCGGTCAGCTTCCCGTGGTCCATGATCTGCAGGAGGATGTTGTAGAGATCGGGATGGGCCTTCTCGATTTCGTCGAGCAGCAGCACGCAATGGGGATGCTGGTCGATGGCGTCGGTGAGCAGGCCGCCCTGATCGAAGCCGACATAGCCGGGAGGCGCGCCGATGAGACGGCTCACCGTGTGGCGCTCCATATATTCCGACATGTCGAAGCGCACCAGCTCCACGCCCAGCGATTTGGCGAGCTGGCGCGCCACTTCCGTCTTGCCGACGCCCGTGGGGCCGGAGAACAGATAGGAGCCGATCGGCTTCTCGCCGTCGCGCAGGCCCGCGCGCGCGAGCTTGATCGCGGAGGTGAGCGCGCCGATGGCGGCGTCCTGCCCATAGACCACGCGGCGCAGCGTCTCTTCGAGATGGCGCAGCACTTCCGCATCGTCCTTGGAGACGGTTTTGGGCGGGATGCGCGCCATGGTGGCGATGGTCGCCTCGATTTCCTTGATGCCGATCGTCTTCTTGCGCTTGGCTTCCGGCAGCAGCATCTGGCTCGCGCCCGTCTCGTCGATCACGTCGATCGCCTTGTCGGGCAGCTTGCGGTCATGGATGTAGCGCGCCGACAATTCCACCGCCGCCTTCACCGCCTCGTTGGTGTAGCGGATCTTGTGGAACTCCTCGAAATAAGGCTTCAGCCCTTTCACGATCTCGATGGCGTCGGGCACGGAGGGCTCGTTCACGTCGATCTTCTGGAAGCGCCGCACCAGCGCGCGGTCCTTCTCGAAATATTGGCGATATTCCTTGTAGGTCGTGGAGCCGATGCAGCGCAGCGAGCCTTGCGCGAGCGCAGGCTTCAGCAGGTTGGAGGCGTCCATCGCGCCGCCTGACGTGGCGCCGGCGCCGATCACCGTATGGATCTCGTCGATGAACAGGATCGCGCTCTTGTGCTGCTCGATCTCCTTCATCACCTGCTTGAGGCGCTCTTCGAAATCGCCGCGATAGCGGGTGCCGGCGAGCAGCGTGCCCATGTCGAGCGCGAAGACCGTGGCGTTGGCCAGCACGTCGGGCACTTCGCCCTTCACGATCTTGCGCGCCAGCCCTTCCGCGATGGCCGTCTTGCCGACGCCGGGATCGCCCACGAGGAGCGGATTGTTTTTCTGCCGGCGGCAGAGCACTTGGATCGTGCGCTGCACTTCGGACTCGCGCCCGATCAGCGGATCGATGCGCCCGTCGCGCGCCTTCTTGTTCAGATTGACGCAATAGGCGT
>CAIXDD010000019.1 GCA_903918155.1 uncultured Hyphomicrobiales bacterium | reverse complement strand
CGGCGGCGATGGCGCGGCTTGCATAGGGGATCGTATGGTCGATCACGTCCACATGGCCGGCGGCGATGGCTTCCTCGGCCGCTTGCGCGCCGCGCAGGGGCACGATGCGCACGTCGAGGCCCGCTTCTTCGAAAAAACCCAGTTCGACGGCGGCGGCCACCGGCGCGAAGACCGGATTGTCGCCCACCGACAGGCCGAACCGCACCTCTTCCCGCGCGGCGGCGCCGGTGGGGCAGAGGCTCGCCAGCGCGCAGGCGGCCAAGAGCGCGCAGGCGGCCAAGAGCGCGCCGGCGCGCGGCGCGAGGCGGGAAAAGGGAGCGACGCAAGAGGGGGCGACATGCGCCGGCAAGGAGGCCTCCGTGTTGGGCACCGGCGCGGCGGGACGCGCGCCGCAGGCATCGGACCGATCCCCCGAACTGGCTGCGGACGCGCGGGCTTGTCAAGACTTGGGCGAGGGGCGCTGCGCGGGGCTTGGGCGTGTCTTGCGCGGGTCTTGCGCGGGTCCTGCTGTCGCGCTTCAGGCGTGAGGACGCGGCCCGGGCCCCGGGGAACGCCGCCTCCCGACGGGGGTTTCCCTCAGGCGGGGCGGCGCGCAGGTCGGCGGCGCGCAAGTCGGCGGCCCGCGAGATTTTCGGTGCCGCCCTCTTTCGGCCACGGTTGCGCCTCCCTATATGATGCGCGCGCGGTCGGCGTTTTCGCGGCCGCAATCGGGTTCGCCCATCTCGGGGACCCCAAGGAGGATTGAATGAGCGCTGCCCTTCCGGCTTTATCGGCCGATGGCGGGTTGTCCCGCTACCTGGCGGAGATTCGCCGGTTCCCCATGTTGCAGCCCGAAGAGGAGTATATGCTCGCCAAGCGTTGGCGCGAGCATGACGACCGGGCGGCCGCACACAAACTCATCACGTCCCATCTTCGGCTCGTGGCCAAAATCTCGATGGGCTATCGCGGCTATGGCCTGCCGATCGGCGAGGTCATTTCCGAGGGCAATGTCGGCCTCATGCAGGCGGTGAAGCGTTTCGAGCCCGACAAGGGTTTTCGTCTCGCCACCTACGCCATGTGGTGGATCCGCGCCTCGATCCAGGAATATATCCTGCGGTCGTGGTCGCTGGTGAAAATGGGCACGACGGCCAATCAGAAGAAGCTGTTCTTCAACCTGCGCAAGGCCAAGAGCCAGATCTCCGCGCTGGAGGAAGGCGACCTGCGGCCCGAACAGGTGAAGACCATCGCCACGCGCCTGGGCGTCTCCGAACAGGAGGTCGTGGACATGAATCGTCGCCTGGGCGGCGATTCGTCGCTCAACGCGCCGATCCGTCAGGAAGGCGAAGGCGAGTGGCAGGACTGGCTCGTCGACGAATCCTCCAGTCAGGAGGCCCTGCTCGTGCAGCAGGAGGAGGCGGACAATCGCCATGTCGCGCTGCGGCAGGCGCTGTCCGTGCTCAACGAGCGCGAGCGGCGCATTTTCGAGGCGCGCCGCCTCTCCGACGAGCCGATGACCCTTGAGCAATTGTCGGAGGAGTTCGGCGTCTCGCGCGAGCGCGTGCGCCAGATCGAGGTGCGCGCCTTCGAAAAGGTGCAGGACGCGGTGAAAGCCGGCGTCGCGCGCATCGAGGCCATCGCGCCGCCCGCGCAGGCCCTGCCCGCCCATTGAGGCGTCTGCGCATCGAGGCGCGGATCAGGGATGAAGCTGAAAACCCGCGCCTTGCGCGGGTTTTTTGTCGCGCGGATTTTTTGTCGCGCGGGGGAAACGCGTCAGCGCCAGGCGTTGAGCGCTTCTTCGACCAGCCTGTCGCCGACCGCGCCCTTCTCCAGCGTGATCTTGGCGATGCGCCCGTCGGCGATGCGCAGCGGGAAATCGAACCAGCCGCGCGTGCGCAGGGTTTCGAGATTGCGGGCGACGAAGGCGGGCTCCGCCGTCAGCGCGACGATGAAAATATTCTCGATCACCTTCGCCTGAACGCCCGCGAGCGGATCGACGGCGGGGGCGGCTTCGTTGCGCATCTGCGGCGCGCCCAGTTCGGCGACCGCGGGGAAACGGCTTTCCGGGTCCGGCGCGAAGCGCAGCGTCATGATATGCGAGGCGCGGAAGGTCGGATCGACGTTTTTCTCGATCGTCATGGTCATGCGCAGCCGGATCTCCGGCAGGTCCACGTCGGCGCGCAGCGCCGGGAGGCCGTTTGCGCCCGGCCGCTGGCTGGGCTCGATGCGCCAGGCGGTCGCGCCCACATAGGTGAGAATGTTCTGCGGGTCGCTGGCGGAGGCCTGCACGAGCATGG
>CAIXDD010000018.1 GCA_903918155.1 uncultured Hyphomicrobiales bacterium | reverse complement strand
GGCGAGATCGACCTCGCCCTCGCCCATGGCGCGAAATGCGCCCTCCATGCCGATGCTGCCGATGTAAATATGCGCAAGGATCGACGCGAAAAACACGACGCCCAAAAGCGAATGGATTCCGCTCGCCCATTGCATGCCGCCGATATCGGTCAGCCGCAGCGGGAATAAAAGCGCGAGCCCCGTGCCGCTCATGACGAGGCCCGCGACGATCACGCCCCAGAACATGATTTTCTGACCGGCGTTGAATCGCCCCGCGCTCACAGGCGCAGGCGACCGCCGGAACAATCCGCCGCCGGATTTCAGCCACGCCAGATCGACCCGGCGGGGCGCATTATCGCGCGCCCACATGACGCCCATGATCAGAAGTCCGAGCATGAACGGCCAGGCGACGAAATTGTGAACATATTTGGCCCATTGCGACGCCTCGCCAAAGGCCGCCGGGCCGATCAGCGGCATCAGCAGGCGTTTTCCAAAGACGTAATTCAAACCCGTCAACGCAAGCAGGATGAACGACGTCGCGACCGTCCAATGGGTGAATCTCTCGAATCCGTCGAAGCGAATGATCGTCGCGCGCGATCTGTCCGCCTCTTCCAGACGGATGCGTCCCCGCAGAAGTAAAAAGAGGGTGAGCGCGAGCGCCATGCCGAGAATCGCGACGCCGGCGATCCACGGAACCCAACGTTCATGAAATTGACGCCAGCTGCGGCCTTGCGGCTGTTCGAGAATGCGCGCGCTGACGTCTGGAATGGAGATGCGCCCTTCAATGCGCGGGGCGCTTCGAAACAGCGCCTCCTCATTCACGGATTCAACGCTGGGGCGCGACCGCTGATCGGCGGCAGGCTGGGCGCCGAGAGGCGAGGCGGAAGACAAAGCGAGCAGCAGCGCTGCGCCGGCGCCGGCCAGTTTACGTTTGCATTGCGTCGACATCATCGCGCGCCTCATGTCTGAGTGGATGGGAGTCAAATCGCGAGCGACTCTCCATAAGCCGTCTTCCAGCCCCAGGCGCCGGAGCCATAGCCGCGCCGCGTCACGCGCTCCTTATAAATTGCGGCGATGATCTCCCCGTCTCCCGCAAGAAGGGATTTCGTCGAACACATTTCGGCGCATAGCGGCAACTTGCCTTCCGCCAGTCGATTGGAGCCGTATTTGACATATTCGGCTTGCGAGAGATCCGCGTCAGGCCCGCCGGCGCAATAGGTGCATTTGTCCATCTTGCCGCGCGAACCGAAATTGCCCACGCGCGGATATTGCGGGGCTCCGAAGGGGCAAGCGTAGAAGCAATAGCCGCAGCCGATGCACAGGTCCTTCGAGTGAAGCACCACCGCATCAACGGTCGTGTAGAAACAATTCACCGGACAGACCGCCGCGCAGGGCGCGTCGACGCAATGCATGCAGGCCATGGAGACGGAGCGTTCTCCCGGCAGGCCGTCGTTGATCGTCACGACGCGCCGACGGTTGATGCCCCATGGAACCTCAGGGTCGTTCTTGCAGGCGGTGACGCAGGCGTTGCATTCGATGCAGCGGTCGGCGTCGCAGAGGAATTTCATGCGGGCCATGACGCGTCCTCCGTTTCAGCTCACGCCGCCCTGATCTGGCACAAGGTCGCCTTCGGCTCCTGCATGCCGGTGACAGGATCAAACCCATAGGTGGTGATCGTGTTGGCGCTCTCGCCCAGCACGATCGGATCGGTGTCTCTGGGATAGAAGCGACGCATGTCTTCGCCCTGATACCAGCCGGAAAAGTGGAACGGCATCCATGCGACGCCACGCCCGACGCGCTCGGTCACAAGCGCGCGCACCTTTATGCGCGCGTCGTTCTCGGCGCCCAGCACCCAGACCCATGCGCCTTCGCTGACGCCCCGTGCGGCGGCGTCGGCGGGATTGATCTCCACATACATGGATTGCTGCAGCTCGGCGAGCCAACGATTGGAGCGCGTCTCCTCGCCGCCTCCTTCATATTCCACGATGCGCCCGGAGGTGAGGACGATGGGGAAGTCGCGCGCGACATTGCGATCCACCGCCGATTTCTGAACCGTGAAACCGATATTGGGCAGGCGGAACTGGCGCTCGTCGGGACGCGTGGGATATTGTCCGACGAGGTCGGGGCGCGGCGTATAGACAGGCTCGCGATGCACGGGCACCGGATCCGGCAAATTCCACGCATTGGCCCGCGCTTTCCCATTGCCATAGTGCATGACGCCGCGTTGCAGGCACACGCGCTGTATGCCGCCGGACAAATCGGTCGCCCAGCTCACGCCGTCGATATTGGCGCCGCCGACTTTCT
>CAIXDD010000017.1 GCA_903918155.1 uncultured Hyphomicrobiales bacterium | reverse complement strand
GGCGCGCGCGCGCGGCGAGATCGCGCTGGCGGCGGGCGCGGTGGGCACGCCGCATCTTCTGGAATTGTCGGGGCTGGGCGACGGCGCGCGCTTGTCGCAACTGGGGATCGAGACCAAAGCCCATCTGCCGGGCGTGGGCGAAAATCTGTCCGACCATCTGCAATTGCGCACGATCTTCGAAATCGAGGGCGCGCGCACGCTCAACGTCGATTATCAATCGCTCTGGAAGCGCGCGTGGATGGGCGTGGAATACGCGCTGTTCCGGCGCGGCCCGCTCACCATGGCGCCCTCGCAATTGGGGCTTTTCGCGCGCAGCGATCCGCGGTTCTCCACGCCCAACGTCGAATTCCACGTGCAGCCGCTTTCGCTCGACAAGTTCGGCGACCCGCTGCACGCCTTCCCCGCGATCACGATGAGCGTGTGCAACCTGCGCCCGACGAGCCGCGGCGGCGTGCATGCGCGCAGCCCCGATCCGCGCGAGCCGCCGCTGATCGCGCCCCGGTATCTGTCCACGCAGGAAGACCGGCGCGTGGCCGCCGAGTCCATCCGGCTTGCGCGGCGCATCTGCGCGGCGCCGGCGCTGGCGCGCTACAAGCCGCGCGAACGCCTGCCCGGCGCGCAGGCGCAGACGGACGAAGACCTTATGCGCGCGGCGGGCGACATCGGCACGACGATCTTCCATCCCGTGGGCACGGCCCGGATGGGCGCGCATGACGATCCCGCCGCCGTGCTCGACGCGCGGCTGCGGGTGCGCGCGGTCGCGGGCCTGCGCGTGGTCGACGCCTCCGCCATGCCCGCCATCACGTCCGGCAACACCAATTCCCCCACGATGATGATCGCCGAGAAAGCCGCCGCCCTGATGATCGAGGACGCCAAGGCCCGCTGACGCAGATGCCCGAACCTGCGCCGGGGGCGGAACCGCAGACGCGCGCGCGCGTTGGCGTTTGGCATGCGCAGGCGCGCGAGGCAGGCCCCTCGGCCGCCGGCGGACGCGGCGCAGACGCGGAGGCGCGCCCCATGAACAACATCATCTATGTCGTCGGCCTGATCGTGGTGATTCTGGTCGTGCTGTCCTTCCTCGGCCTGCGCTAGGCGCGCGCCCAAGGGGCGCCCGAAGAGGGAGATTTTGCGCGGACGCATCGACCTACGGCTCCGGTCGTGCGATAAAAGCGAATCATGGCGAGCCGATTCCCAAACGCCGACCCGGGCTTCGGAGTCTACGTCCACTGGCCGTTCTGCCTGTCGAAGTGCCCTTATTGCGACTTCAACAGCCATGTGCGCGCCGGCGGCGTGGACGAAACCCGTTATGTCGCAGCCTTCCGCGCCGAACTCGCGCATCGCGCGGCCCTGGCGCCGGGCCGCGTCGTGAATTCCGTGTTTTTCGGCGGCGGCACGCCGTCGCTCATGAAGCCGGAGACGGTCGCCGCCATTCTCGACGCGATCGCGCAGAACTGGACCCTCGCCCCCGACGCCGAAATCACGCTGGAGGCCAATCCCACCTCCGTGGAGGCCGGGCGCTTCAAGGGCTATCGCGCAGCCGGCGTGAACCGCGTCTCGCTGGGCGTGCAGGCGCTCAACGACGCGGACCTGCGCGCGCTGGGACGCATGCACACGACCGCCGAGGCGATGATGGCGGTGGGAATCGCCTCCGCGATTTTCGAGCGGTTCTCTTTCGACCTGATCTATGCGCGCCCCGACCAGACGCCGGAGGGCTGGCGCAAGGAATTGACGGAGGCGACCCGGCGCGCGGGCGGCCATTTGTCGCTCTACCAGCTCACCATCGAGCCCGAGACCATGTTCGAGCGGCTGGTGCAGGCGGGCAAGCTCAAGATCCCCGCCCCTGACGTCGGCCGCGCCCTGTGGGACGTGACGCAGGAGGTCACGACGGCGGCGGGCCTGTTCAATTACGAAATCTCCAACCACGCCGCGCGCGGGCAGGAGAGCGCGCATAACCTGCTCTATTGGCGCTATGGCGAATATGCAGGCGTGGGCCCCGGCGCCCATGGCCGGCTCGTGACGCCGCGCGGGCGGCTCGCGCAATCCACCGAGCGCCATCCGGAAATGTGGCTCACGGTCGTGGAGACCGAGGGCCACGGACTGGTGGAGGAGGACCTGCTCTCGCGCGAGGAGCAGGGCGACGAATTCCTGCTCATGGGCCTGCGGCTCTCCGAGGGCATCTCGCCGGCGCGCTACGAAGCCGTTCGCGGCAAGCCGCTGGACGGCGCGCGCATCGCCTCGCTGATCGAGGACGGCATGATCGAACACGCCCCCGACGGGAAGCTGCGCGTGACGACGGACGGATTCCCGGTGCTGGATTCCGTCGTGGCCGATCTCGCCGCCTGACCCGTCAGCCCGCGTGCGCGCGGAAGAAATCCCCCACGAGCCCATAGGCGCGGCGCGCTTCGCCCAATCGCGCGCTCAATTGCATGAAGCCGTGGTGCAATCCCTCATGCACGTTGATGTCGTAGACCGCGCCGGCGGCGTCCAGCTTGCGCGCGAACTCCACGCTGTCGCACAGGAGCGGGTCGAGCCCCGCCGCGGACAGATAGATCGGCGGCAAGCGGGCGAGCGTGGCCTCGCTGGCGAAGGTCGGCGACACGAACGGCTCGAAGCGCAGCGCGCCGGGCCCGTCGCCGCCGGGCGCGTAATGATCGAGAAATTTCTCCATGCTCGCGCGCGTGAGGCCGTGGCCCGATCCGAACCGCCGATAAGAGGGCGTGTCGAAATCGCAATTCCAGACGCCGTAGAAAAAGAGCCCCATATCGGGCCGACGCCGCCCCGCCTCGCCTTCGCGCAGGATGGTCGCCAGGCCCAGATTGGCGCCGGCGCTGTCGCCGGCGATCGCCAGCGGGCCGTCGAACCCGGCCTCCGCGCCCGCGCGCTTCAGCGCGTAACGCCACGCGGCCACGCAATCGTCGAGCGGCGCGGGATAGGGATTTTCCGGCGCGAGGCGGTAATCCACCGCCAGCACGCGGGTCTTTGTTTCATTGGCGAGCGCGCGCGACACGCGGGCGTGCGAGACGATGCTGCCGAAGGTCCATCCCCCGCCATGCAGATAGACGACGCAGCCCGGCCGCGCGTCTGCGGGCGTGACGAGATCGCAGACTACGTCGGGCGCGCCGCCGAGACCGGGCGCATGCACGCGCTCGACGCTCTCCACCGGCTCGAGATCGCCGTCAAAGCGCCGCGCGGCCTGATCGCGCACGAGGCGCTGCTCGTGCGGCGCCATGCGCGATTGGTCGGGCAGTTTCGCGTCTTCCGCCTGCAGGAAGCGCCAGAGCGCCTCCATCTCCTCGCTGCGGGCCGCCTGCGGCGAGAGCAGACGGTCGAGATCGATCTTCGCGACGGGCGATCCTTGCGGCGATCCTTGCGCGGTCATGTGAGTTTCACCTTGTGGCGGGCGACGGGAATCATGGCGCGGACCTTGGCCACGCGCGCGGGGTCGATGCGCGCGGCGACATAGCCGGCGCCGTCGGACGCGCGGGCCGTCACATGGCCCCACGGATCGACGACCATGGAATGGCCCCAGGTCGCGCGCGACTCCCCGCCCTGCATGTGCAGGCCGGTCTGGCCGGCGGCGCAGACATAGGTTTCCGTCTCGATCGCGCGCGCGCGCAGCAGCACTTCCCAATGGTCCTTGCCGGTCTGCAGGGTGAAGGCGGCGGGCAGCGCGATCATCTGGGCGCCCCTGTCCATCAGCGCCTGAAAGAGATCGGGGAAGCGCAGATCGTAGCAGATGGAGCAGCCCACGATCACGCCTTCGCACTCATAGGTCGCCACCGCGTCTCCCGGCTTCATGGAGGCGCTCTCGTTATATTCGCGCCCGTCCGGGGCGGTGATGTCGAACATGTGGATCTTGCGATATCGCGCGATCTCCTCGCCCGCGCGGTTGAACGCGAAGGTCGTGTTGCCCACGCGCTCCTCGCCGGGAATGCGCTCCAGGATCGAGCCGCCATGGATGAACACGCCATGCGTCTTCGCCATGTCGCGCAGCATGGTCCAGGCCGGCCCCTCGCCCGCCTCCTCGGCGGCGGCGCGCTTCTGCTCGCGCGAGCCGCCCATGAAGTCGAACACTTCCGGCAGGCAGATCCAGTCCGGCCGCTCCTCGCGCGCCGCCTGTTCGATCAGGGCGCGCGCGGCGGCGATATTGGCGGGCTTGTCGGCGCCGGAATTCATCTGGATCAGCGCGACCTTCATGAGCGGCGCTCCATGCGGGACGCCATCGGCCGATGCGGCGTCCGGCGCGTCATTTCGCGCGCTCGGAGAGCCATTTCCGCATCATGGCGATCTCCCTCTCCTGCGCGGCGATGATCTCCTGCGCGAGCTTGCGCACCTGAGGATCCTTGCCATGCCGCAGGACGACCGTCGCCATGTCGATGGCGCCTTGATGATGGGGAATCATGCCGCGCAGAAAATCGGCGTCGGCGTCGCCCGTGAAGGCGACGTCCATGTCGCGATGCATCCGGTCGTTGGCGGCCTTGAAGGCCTTCGTCGCCTCGCTCTCCTGCGCGGCGGCCGAGGTCTGCGCGCCATGGCCCGCATGACCGCCATGGCCCGCATGCTGGGCGAGGGCCGGCCCGGCGCCGGCCAAAGACAGGGCAAGGATGATTGCGGCCGCTTTCATGCTTCACTCCTCATGCGAAAGGTCACTTCTTGTAGAGGTCGCCATGGGTCTTGCGTAATTCGGCCTTTTGCACCTTGCCCATGGCGTTGCGCGGCAATTCGGATGCGAAGAGCACGCGCTTGGGCAGTTTGAACTTGGCGAGGCGGGCTTCAAGCGCGGCGATCACCTGTTTCTCGTCCGGCGCGCCGTCCTTTTTGGGCACGACGATGGCGGTGACGCCTTCGCCGAAATCAGGATGCGGCACGCCGATGACGGCGCTTTCCACCACGCCCGCCAAGGCGTCGATCTCGGTCTCGACCTCGATGGGATAGACGTTGAAGCCGCCGGTGATCACAAGATCCTTGTCGCGGCCGACGATGAAGACATAGCCGCGCTCGTCGATCTTGCCGAGGTCGCCGGTGATGAAGAAACCGTCGGCGCGGAATTCGGAGGCGGTCTTCTCCGGCATGCGCCAATAGCCCTTGAACACATTGGGGCCCTTCACCTCGATCATGCCGATCTCGCCCTGTTTCAGGGGCGCGCCGGTTTCGGGATCGGTGATGCGGACGCTGACGCCCGGCAGCGGGAAGCCGACGGCGCCGGGCACGCGATCCCCGTCATAGGGATTCGACGTGTTCATGTTGGTTTCGGTCATGCCGTAGCGTTCGAGGATCGCGTGGCCGGTGCGCGCGGTCCATTCGCGATGGGTCTCCGCCAGCAGGGGCGCGGAGCCCGACACGAAGAGACGCATGTTTTTCGTCGCCTCTTTCGTCAGGCCGGGATGGGCGAGCAGGCGCGTGTAGAAAGTCGGCACGCCCATCATCGCGGTCGCGCCGCGCTGCATGAGCTGCAACATCAGGTCCGGATCGAGCTTGGGCAGGAAGAACATCGAGCCGCCGGCCAGCAGCAGCGTGTTCATCGCCACGAAGAGGCCGTGGGTGTGATAGATGGGAAGCGCGTGGATGAGCGCGTCTTTCTCGGTGAAGCGCCAGTAATCGACGAGCGTGAGCGCGTTGGAGGCGAGATTGCCATGGCTGAGCATGGCGCCCTTGGAGCGGCCGGTCGTGCCCGACGTGTAGAGGATCGCGGCCAGATCGTCGGCGCCGCGCTCGACGTCGGCGAATTCGCCCGTCTGCGTTCCGGCGGCGTCGAGGAGCGAACCGTCCTCGCGCACGCCCATCGTCTCCACATGCGCGACGCCCGCCTTGCGCGCGGCCTCCAGAAGCGAATCCTTCTTCTGCGGCTCGCAGACGAAGACGCGCGGCTCGGCGTCGCCGAGGAAATATTCGATCTCCGCCGGCGTATAGGCGGTGTTCAGCGGCAGGAAGACCGCGCCGGCGCGCAGGCAGGCGAGATAGAGCAAAATGGCGTCGGGCGACTTGTCGACCTGCACGGCCACGCGGTCGCCGGCGACCACGCCGCGCGCGGCGAGCGCATGGGCGATGCGGGCGGAGCCGGCGGCGAGATCGGCGAAGGTGAGCTTGCGGCCTTCGGGCGTCTCCAGACAGACCTTGGAGGGCGAGGGCGCGCGGCGGGCGATGAGGTCGTAGAGATAGGCGGGCATGGTCCCCCTTGGGCGTTGGCCGGTCAGTTCTTCGCCGGGACCGGGGCGAGCCGGAGTCGGGCGTTGGCCTTCAATAATCTGCGAACCGCGGCCGACGCAACGATCTCGCCCTGATTGGCGAAGGCCTCGTGGTTCTCCTCGATCCGGTCGAGGTCATAAAGGTAATTGACCATGAAGCCGGCGCTCTCGGCCAATCCCTTCTCGGAGACGTCGCCGAGCCAGTCGATCCGCTCCAGCCGCGCCCCATTGCCCAGATGGAAACGGGCCACCGGGTCCACAGGCTTGCCGTCGGGACTGCGCGCCTCCAGGAAATAGGCGGCGGCGAGCGGCTCCAGCAGGGCGCGGGCGCGGGGGGCGAAATCGGGATCGTGCGGCCAGTAGGGATCGTCGAGCCCCTCCAGCGCCTGCCGGTCCTCCAGCGGCCAGTGGTCCGTCGGCTGGGCGCGCAGCCAGCGCATGAAGCCCGGCACGGGCGAGAGCGTGACGAAAGCCTCGAGCCGCAGCGATTCCCGGCGCAATTCCTCCACCACCTGCTTGATCAGGAAATTGCCGAAGGACACGCCGGCGAGCCCCTGCTGGCAATTGGAGATGGAATAAAAGACCGCCGTGCGCGCCTCCTCCGCCTTCATCGCCGCCCGCGGCATGGCGAGCAGCGGCTGGACCGCGCCGGGGATCGTCTCCGTCAGCGCGATCTCGACGAAAATCAGCGGCTCGTCCAGCAAGGCGGGATGGAAAAAGGCGTAGCAGCGCCGGTCGGGCGGATCGATGCGGTTGCGCAAATCCTCCCAGTCGCGGATCTGATGCACCGCCTCGTAGCGGATGATCTTCTCCAGCACGACGGCGGGCGAGGACCAGTCGATGCGCCGCAGCACGAGGAAGCCGCGGTTGAACCAGGACTGGAAGAGATGAACGAGGTCGCGGTCGACCGCTTTCAGCTCCGGATGGGCCTTGAGCCGTTTCAACAGGTCGGCGCGCAGGCCCACGAGCGCGGCGGTGCCGCCGGGCGCGCGGTTGAGCCGGCGGAAAATCTCCTGCCGGCGCGGCTCCGAAGCGTAATGGAGGCGGCCGGCGTTGTCTTCGGTGGGCGCCTGCGACCAGGCCTCCACGGCTTTGGCCAGCGCGGTTTCGTCGGGCCCGAAGCGCGCGGCGAGCGCGGCGTAGAAACTCACGCGGCCGGCTTCGTCGAGGCTTGCGAATATGTCGAGCATTTCGCGCGCAAGCGCGGTGCCCGAGGCCTCGCCCCGGCCCGTCAGCAGGCGCTCGCACAAGTCCATGAGCCCCGCCGCGCGCGTCGCCGGATCGGCGGAGGGCGCAGGCAGGCCCAGCAGCGTGCGGCCGCGATCGGCGATGGCGTTGAGCAGGTCCGACAGGAAAGCGGTGTTCATGGCGCGCGCCCCGGCTTCGTCGCGACAGGTTAGACCGGGCGACGACGAGCGTCATCTGTTTCAAACGCGACGCTTCGCGCCGGCGGGCGGGCGGTCTATGCTGCGTCCATGACGAAAGACGCTTCGCAAGGCGAACCGCAAGGGGCGCAGCACTCCGCCAAAGGCTCCGCACAAGGCTTGGCGCAAGGCTTGGCGCAAGGCTTGGAGCAAGGCTTGGAGCAAGGCTTGGAGCAAGGCTTGGAGCAAGGCTTGGGTCCCGCCTCGGATCCTTTGGCAGACGCGCATCTGCGCGCCAGCGCGCAGCTTGCGTCCCCCTCCTACCGGCTGGCGGCGCTCGATCAGGACTTCCTGCTGTCGGACGCGATGCGCGGCGTGCGCTTCCTGCTCGAATACGCCAAGGCGGAGCTGGCCTTGCGCGCATGGCTGATCCGCTCGACCATCGTGGTGTTCGGCAGCGCGCGCATTCGCGAGAACGGGCCCGGCGCGCAGGCGCGCTGGTATGCGCAGGCGCGCGAATTCGGCCGCATCTGTTCGCAAAAGGGCGGCGCGCTGGACGGACACGCGGGCACGCCGCGCGACAATGTGATCGCCACCGGCGGCGGACCGGGCGCGATGGAGGCGGCCAATCGCGGAGCGCAGGACGCCGGGGCGCCCTCCATCGGCTTCAACATCGTCCTGCCGCACGAACAGGTCCCCAATCCCTATTCGACGCCGGACCTGACCTTCCGCTTCCATTATTTCTCGATGCGCAAGATGCATCTGGCGATGCGCGCCAAGGCGCTGGTCGTCTTCCCCGGCGGCTTCGGCACGCTCGACGAATTGTTCGAAGTGCTCACGCTGGCCCAGACCGGCAAGGCGCCGCGCGTGCCCGTGGTTCTCTTCGACAAGGCCTATTGGACGAAGATCGTGAATTTCGCCGCGCTCGTCGAAGAGGGCATGGTCGACAGCGCCGATCTCGACATTTTCTGCTTCGCCGACAGCGCGCAGGAAGCGTGGGACCATCTCGTCGAGCGCGGCGTGCTGGCGACGCTGGAGCCGAAGATCACCT
>CAIXDD010000016.1 GCA_903918155.1 uncultured Hyphomicrobiales bacterium | reverse complement strand
GCCTCGACGCGGGAGAGATCCAGCTGCACGTCGGCGCCAGCGCGCGCGCCGTCGATCTCGCGCGCATCGACGTGCGCATTCAACCGTAAGCGCGCGAAGCGCAGGCTCGGCGGTTCATCTTCAAATCTCCACAATCGGCATGAAGCATCGGCGGTCGGGCTTGGTTCGCGCCTGCGCGAACGCAAGTCCGCTTGTCGCCGTCGGGGCCCGAAGACATTCGGTCGGCGCAGACGAGGCCGCGCATGACCCAGCTCGCCCTGCCCAGAATTCCGCGAAACGTCGAAACGCTTGCGCCGCGCGATCCTTCGATCGCGGGCGATGATTTGTGGGAATTCGCGGAGGAAGCCGCGAATTTCGGCCGCTTCGAGCTCGATTGCGCGGCGGGGCGCCTGCGGGCGAGCGCGCACCTGCGCAAGCTCTATGGCCTGCGCGACGAGACTCTGTCGATCGCGCGATGGTTCGCCTGCGTGCATCCCGACGATCGCCCGCGCATCGAACTGGCGCTGGCGGAGGCGAGCGACCGGGGCGCGCGCGACCAGCGCATCGATTATCGCATCCAGCGCGGGCCGCAGGCGCGGTGGATCTCCGCGCGCCTGCGCTATGAGTACGACGACGCCGGCTGCGTGCGGCGCATCAGCGGCGTGGCGCAGGACGTCACCGAGCGCTTTGAGCGCATCGTCGGCAATTCGCATCTCGCCGCCATCGTGGCGTCGTCGGGCGAGGCGATCACGAGCTATGATTTCGACGGGCGCATCCTGTCCTGGAATCCGGCCGCCGAGCGCCTGTTCGGCTATGCGGCGGAAGAGGTGATCGGTCGGCGCATGGGCGTTCTGGCGCCCGACGATAAGCTGCCGGAGCTGGCGCGCAAGCTCGCCGCCGTGCGACGCGGCGAGACGGTGCGCATCGAAACGCAGCGGCGCCGCAAGGACGGAACGCTCGTCGAGGTTTCGCTGAACGCGTCGCCGATCCGCGACCTGCAGAGACAAGTGGTCGCCGTCTCCTCCCTCGTGCATGAGATCACGCCGCGCAAACAGGCGCAGCGCGCGCTGGAGCGCTACAGGCTCCTGTCCGAACATGCGCGCGACATCATGCTGATCCTGCGCGCCAGCGACGGCGCGGTGGTGGAGAGCAATGTCGCCGCGCTGAAGGCCTATGGCTATTCGCGCGCGGAGCTGACGGGCAAGACCATCGCGGACCTGCGCGCGCCCGACATGCGCGACAGCGTCGCGCAGGATTTCGCGCGCGCCGCCGGCGGCGTGCTTTTCGAGACGACGCATCGGCGCGCCGACGGCACGCTCTTTCCCGTGGAGGTGAGCGCGGTGGGCACGACGATCGACGGCGAAAAGCTCATTCTCAGCCTGATCCGCGACGTGTCCGACCGCAAGGAATGGGCGCGCGTGCAAAGGCTGATGACGCGCGAGCTTCTGCACAGGGTGAAAAATTCCGTCGCCGTCATCCAGTCGCTCGTGCGGCTCACCGCGCCGCGGGTGAATTCGCTGGAGGAATTCGTCGTCTCGCTCAGCGGGCGCCTGTCGGCGATGGCGGCGGCGCATGATCTTCTCACCGACATGCATTGGCGCGGCGCGGATCTGGGCGAATTGGTCGCCAAGCAGCTCGCCGCCTATCTCGGCGGCCCGTCGGCGCGGTTGCGCGCGGAGGGACCGGGCGTGCGCTTGCCGCAACATCACGCGGTGCCCATGGCGCTGGCGCTGCACGAACTGGCCACCAATGCGGCCAAGCACGGCTCGCTCAGCGCGGAGGACGGGCGGGTGGAGCTGGTCTGGACTCTCGTAGGTCCGCGCAGCCAGAAGCTGCGGCTGGAATGGCGCGAAAGCGGCGGGCGGCGCGTCGCCGAGCCGGTGACGAAAGGGTTTGGCTCGACCCTGATCGAGCGCGGCATGCCGGGCGCGCGCGTGGAGCGGCGTTTCTCCCCCGGCGGCCTCGTCTGCACGATCGAGCTGGACATCGCCCCGCTCCCGCGGCGGGCCAGGCGCGCGGCGGAGGCCGGGCGCGCCGGTTGACGCCTCGGGAGCGAGGCGCCACACCTTCCGTGTCAAGAACAGGTCTGGGAAACGTCGATGTCCGTTGTGCAAAGCGCCTCCGCCGCAGGCCCCGCCTATATGTCGGGCTTCGGCAATTCCTTTGAGACGGAGGCGCTGCCGGGCGCGCTGCCGGTCGGGCTCAATTCGCCGCAGAAATGCAATTACGGCCTCTACGCCGAGCAATTGTCCGGCACCGCCTTCACTATGCCGCAGGCGAGCAACCGCCGCTCATGGCTCTATCGCATCTTTCCCAGCGTGAAACATTCCGGCCGCTATGAGCGCGTCGCGCCCGGCTTCCTGCGCAGCGCGCCCGCCGCGCGCGAGGAATCAAGCCTGCCTTTGGGCCAGCTGCGCTGGGGCCCGCCGCCGATACCGCAGGAGGACCTCACCTTCGTGTCGGGATTGCGCACCATGACGACGGCGGGCGATGCGGACGCGCGCTCGGGCATGGCGGCCCATTACGTCTTCGTCACGCGCTCCATGCGCGACGAATATTTCATGAACGCCGACGGCGAGCTTCTCGTCGTCGCGCAGGAGGGCGGGCTGCGCTTCGTCACGGAATTCGGGATTCTCGACATCGCGCCGGGCGAGGTCTGCATCATTCCGCGCGGCGTCGTCTTTCGCGCGGAGCTGACGGGCGGGCCCGCGCGCGCCTATGTCTGCGAGAATTACGGCGCGGCCTTCGTCTTGCCCGAGCGCGGGCCCATCGGCGCCAATTGCCTCGCCAATCCGCGTGATTTCCTCACCCCCGTCGCCTGGTGGGAGGATCGCGAGGCGCGCAGCGAGATTTTCGTGAAATGGGGCGGCGACCTGTTCCGCACGATCACGCAGCGCTCGCCGCTCGACGTGGTGGCGTGGCACGGAAATTACGCGCCGTGCAAATACGATCTTCGCCGCTTCTCGCCCGTGGGTTCGGTGCTTTACGACCATCCCGATCCGTCGATCTTCACGGTGCTCACCTCGCCGTCGGACACGGCGGGCGCGGCGAATGTGGATTTCGTGATCTTTCCCGAACGCTGGATGGTGGCGGAGAAGACGTTCCGCCCGCCCTGGTATCATCGCAACATCATGTCGGAATTCATGGGGCTCATCTATGGCGTCTATGACGCCAAGCCCGAGGGCTTCCGGCCCGGCGGGGCGAGCCTGCACAATTCCATGCTGGCGCATGGGCCCGACGAACATTCGTTCGAACATGCGAGCAATGGCGAGCTGAAGCCCGTGAAGCAATCAGGCACCATGGCCTTCATGTTCGAAACGCGTCTGCCGCAGCGCCTCACGCGCTATGCGGCCGAATCGCCCGAGCGCGACGACGGCTATGCCGGGTGCTGGGCGGGCCTGCGCAAACATTTCGACCCGAACCGGCGCGAACCCGGCTAGGCGGCGCTATTTGTCGACGTCGAGCGGCTCCACGCCCCGGGCCTGGCCGTCGGCGGACAAGGCGATCTTCTCGATGCGCGCCTCCGCCGCCTTCAGCAGGGTTTCGCAGCGCTTCTTCAGCTCCTCTCCCCGGGCGTAAAGCTCGATGGAGCGGTCGAGCGCGGTCTGCCCGCTTTCGAGCTGGCTGACGATCTCCTCCAGTTCGGCGAGCGCCTGTTCGAAGGTGAGGCCGTCGGGCGCGGTGGCGGGCTTGGACAAGGGAGGTCTCCTGGCGAATCCTGCGTGATCCTATCCAAAAGGGCGCGCGGTTGGAACGCCTCCAGCGCGGCCTTGGGATTGGACGCCGCAGGCCGGTTTGGCTAAAATCGCCCCCATGTCGCACGCCCCAAATCCCGCAAGCCCCGAAAATCCCGCAAGTTCCAGACGCATGTCCCCGACGCGGCGCCTTCGCCGCGCCTGTCCCCCTTGCCGCCTTTGGCGCCGCCGATGACGGAAACCGCCGCCTCCAGACTGGAAGCCAAGCTAAAAGGCAGCGGCGCGCGCCTGACCGCGCCCCGCCGCGTGATCGCGCGGGTGCTTGGCGAGGCCGAGGACCATCCCGACGTCGAGGAGCTGCACCGGCGGGCGCAGGCGCTCGATCCGGGCATTTCGCTGGCCACCGTCTACCGCACCATGCGCCTGTTCGAACAATTGGGCGTCGTGGAGCGCCACGCCTTCAGCGCCGGGCGGGCGCGCTACGAGCACGGCGGTGAAGAGCATCACGACCATTTCGTGGATGTGAAAAGCGGCGAGGTGATCGAGTTTCACGCGCCTGAGATCGAAGCCTTGCAGGCGGAGGTCGCCGCCCGCCACGGCTATCGCATCCTCGATCATCGGCTGGTCATCTATGTCGAGCGCGTCGAGCGCGTCGAGGGCTCCGACAAGCCGGCCTAGCCGCGCACGCCCACCCGCAGGCCCGGCGCCGGGCGCTCCTGCAGCACTTCGCGACGGAAGCGGAAGAGCGCGGCGGGCCGCCCGCCCGTGCGGTTGGAGAATTCGCCCGTCGGCTCCACCACGGCGGAGGTCTCCACGAAACGGCGGAAATTCTGCTTGTGGAGCCGGCGCCCGCTGATCGCCTCCGCCGTGCGTTGCAGGGCGGTGAGCGTGAAGGCGGGCGGCATCATTTCGAAAATCACCGGCCTGTATTTCATCTTCGCCCTCAGGCGCGCCATGGCGGTGGCGAGGATGCGGCGGTGGTCGTTGCGCATGGGTTCGCCCAGCGGGCCCGCCTCGTCGATCAGCGGGCTTGCGCGCCCGTCGCGGCGCGCCTCCTCCACGAGGCCGGCCTCATAGAGCAATTGATAGCGGTCGAGGGCGGCCTCGTCGCTGTAGCGCTGGTCGTCGCCGAAGAGCATGCGCACGCGCTCGGTGCGGGTGAGGCCATAGGCGTTGGGCGTGCCCGGATCGCGCGCGGTCCATTTGGCGAGGGCGGGCAGGATTTTCCCCTCGATGACGGCGGGTTTCGAATCGCGCCGGTCCTCCCAGGGCAGGAAAGCGTACCAGCGGCGGAAGGGCGCGCTGTCGAGCCCGCCTTGCGCGGGGTCGAGATGGCTCAGGGCCAGATAGCCGACGGAGACGACATGAGGGTCGCGGTCGTCGGCCTGCGCTTGCCGGCCGCGGTCGCCGAATGTGTAGAGCTGCTCCACATAGCCCAGCGGCACGTCGGCCTGTTCGCGCACCCAGGCGCGCAGGCCCATTTCGAACGTGCGGTGCGCGAGCGGATCGAATGGGCCGGAGGGCAGGATCGCCTGTCCCGCCGCATCGGCGCCGGCCACGAGAATCATCGGGTCGTCGCCGGCGATGGCCACGATGGCCGCCGTGAGATTCACTTCGAGGGGAATGGCGCCTGCGCGCGGGCGCGCGTCCGGCGGCGGGCGCGTCACGGCTCGCCCTCCATCGACAGCGAGAAGGGCGCGCCCTCGAAGCAATCTGCGCCGCGCCCGATCTCCGCGACGGCGTCCGTCATGCGGCCGCCGCGGCGCAACAGCCGGTCGGCGGTCTCCACGAGGCGGATGTTGGGCGTTGCGGTGGGCGAGCGCGCGCGGATGAGGCGGGCGAGCGCGCGCTCGTCGCGCTCGGGCGCCAGGGCGCAGGCGGCGACAAAGGCGGCGGCGGTCGAACGGCTGACGCCGGCGTAGCAATGAATGAGCAAGGGCGCCGCGCGGTCCCAGGCGCGCACGAAGGCGAGCAGCGCGCGCACATGGTCTTCGCCCGGCAGGATATGGCCGTCGAGCGGCTGCGTGATGTCGGACACGCCCAGAAAGAGATGCCGATCCTCCGGCACGCAGGCGGGGCGCGGCACGGGCGTCTGCGCATTGATGAGCGAGATCAGGCTGCGCGCGCCGATGGCGGGCGCCGTCGTCTCGATGCGCGACAGCGCGCAGACATGGATGGAGGACATCAGGCGCTCATCCGGACTTCGACTCCATTTCGTCGGCCAGGTCGCGGAAGCGGCGCAGGAACGCCTCCTCCGCATGGGCCGAATCCATCGGCGCGGTCAAGGGCTCCAGATTGCGCAAGCTCACGTCGGGGCGGCCGAAAAACTGCTCCGCCTCGTCGACGGCGAAACCGGCGATCCGGATCGCCTCCACATAGGCCGCGCCCACGTCGGCCTGTTTCACGATGCGCATCAGCGACGCAGGCGGGGCGACGGGCAGGGAGAAGCGCATGTGGATGGCCGCGGTGAGCCGCGCCTCCACTTCCTTGTAGGTCTCCCCGATCACCGCCTTGAACGGCGAGATCATGTCGCCGATCACATATTCCGGCGCGTCGTGCAGAAGCGCCACAAGGCGCCAGCGCGCCGGCAGGCCGGGGTCCATGGCCGCGACGATGCGCTCCACCAGCAGCGAATGTTGCGCGACCGAGAAAATATGCGGCCCCTGCGTCTGGCCGTTCCACCGCGCCACGCGGGCGAGCCCATGGGCGATGTCCTCGATCTCGACGTCGAGCGGCGAGGGGTCGAGCAGGTCGAGCCTGCGGCCCGACAGCATGCGCTGGAACGCGCGCGGTTTGGCGTGCGCTTTGGGGCGGCTTGTCCTGAGGCCGTTCTTGCCCGTCATGTCTTGCCCGATCTCGTCTTGCTTGGTCTCGTCTTGCCGGAACTTGGCGCCGCCTGTCCAAGCTTCGCGCATTCCGCGCAGCGATGGCAGTCGAGGAGATGATCGTTCACCATGCCCACGGCCTGCGCGAAAGCATAGACGATGGTGGGCCCGCAGAATTTGAAGCCGCGCGCCTTCAGGTCTTTCGACAGCCGCTCCGACATGGGCGATTGCGTCGGCATGTCGCCCATGCGACGCAGCTTGCCTTGCACGGGGCGCCCGTCGACGAAATCCCACAGATAGGTCGAGAAGCCCTGCTTGCCTTCGATCTCGATCCACGCCTGCGCGGAGAGGATCGCGCCTTCGATCTTCGCGCGGTTGCGCACGATGCCGGC
>CAIXDD010000015.1 GCA_903918155.1 uncultured Hyphomicrobiales bacterium | reverse complement strand
GTATTTCCGCCTTAAGCTTCTGGAGCTCTTCCAGCGTGCGGTCAGAGCTGTCGCTCTCCACTATAAACCATATGGTCGATTTGGCGTTCGATAGGGCGTCTTGAATTCGTCGAACATCGGCGCCGATGCTGCGCTCGCAATTGCGCGCCGATCCCACGACCGCAAATGTAGATTCAGCGATGGGATTTGGGGCGATTGTCGTTCGTTCGCAATTTGACATGAGCAAAAATGATCAGACGCGGCGCAATCTCGATAAAATCGACTCCGCGTCAATCGTTGTCAATGTTGGCGCGCCGTGTCTCTCAATTTGCGCACAGGACGTTTTGCGCTGGGCTTCGCGCGCCGTCACGATTCACAAAGTTAGCGCACCCTCACAAATCCTTCGCCAGCGCCTCGAGCTGATCGGCGACGGCGTTCCATCCTTCGTCAAAACCCATGGTGCGATGGGCCTCCATATCTTCCGCGCTCCAATGATGGGCCATGGCGACGTAATCGACGCCGCCCTTCTGCGCGGGCGCGAATAAAATTTCCCCCGTCATGAAAGGCTTGCCCGCCGGCATGAAGCCTTGCGTGAACGCATCGGTGAAGACGAGGCGCTTGCCGGGCTCGATGACGAGCCAGACGCCGGGCAAGTCCTGACGCTCGCCCTCGGGGCCTTCCATCACCACGCTGAAGGCGCCGCCGGGGCGCATGTCCATGCGCGCCTGCGTCACGCGCCAGGGCAGGGGGCAATACCAGCGCATGAGCAGGTCGGGCTCGCTCCAGCAGCGCCACACCGCAGCGAGCGGGGCGTCGAGACGGCGCGCGATGCGCAAGGTGTAGGGCGGGGTTGCGGCGTCGGCGGGCATCGGTTCGCTCCATTGTGTGTCGCGGCGGCGTCTGGTCGGCCGGGTTTTGTACGGCGGGGTTCCCGACGACGCGTTTTTGGGAGAATGCCGGGCCGTCAGGCCAACGTCCATCGCCTGCGTCCATCGCCCGCGTCCATCGACCAATCCCCGCGCCCCCCAACTCGCGCCCGTCCCCGCAAATCCCCTCGGTTGACCCGCTTGCGCGCGCTCCCTACCTTGGCGCGATCAAGCGCGTCAGTGCGCGCAATCGGCCGCAGGGTCGGGAAAACACAACGGGAGCGGGGACATGCGCGCCAGGACGCGGGTTACGAAACGCTGGGCTTCGCGCGCTTGCGCGCTGGCGCTGGGGCTGTGCGGCGGGCTGGCGGCAAGCTTGGGTTTGGGCGCGCCCGCGGCCGCGCAGGATTTCCCGACCCGCGTCGTCAAGCTGATCGTGCCCTTTCCCCCCGCCGGCGCCACCGACATCGCCGCCCGCCTGATCGCCGAACATTTGTCGAAGACCTGGCCCCATGCGGTGGTCGTGGAGAACCGCAGCGGCGCGAGCGGGCTCATCGGCACGGAGGCGGCCGCGCGCGCGCCCGCCGACGGGCATACGCTGCTCATGGGCACGCTCGCCACCAATGTGATGGCGCATCTGCTGCAGGCCAATGTGCCCTATGGGCGCGACGCGTTCGAGCCGGCGATCCTGCTCACCTCCGCCGCCAATATCCTGATGGCCAATTCCAAAGTGCCGGCTTCCAACCTGCAGGAGCTGGTCGCCTTCGCGAAGGCCAATCCCGGCAAGGTGAAATACGGCTCGTCGGGCGTGGGCCTGTCCGGCCATCTGGGCGTGGAGTTATTCGCCGCCGCCGCAGGGGTGAAACTCGTCCATGTGCCCTATCGCGGCAGCGCGCCCTCGGGCCAGGCGTTCGCGGGCGGGGAGGTGGAGCTGACGCTGGGCCTCATTCCGCAGGCCATGTCGGCGATGAAGAGCGCGCCGGGCATCAAGCCCATCGCCATCGGCGCCAAGGAGCGCGCGCCGCAATTCCCCGACACGCCCACATTCGCGGAGCTGGGTTATCCCAATGTGCTCGTCTATGCGATCAACGGGCTCATGGTCCCCAAGGGCACGCCCCGGGCGATCATCGACAAGATCCATCGGGACGCGCTGGCCGGACTCAAGGATCCGGCGGTGAAGGAGCGTATGGAGCAATTGGGGCTCGACGTGATCGGCGCCTCGCCGAAGGAGTTCGGCGATCTGCTCGTCGATGAATTCGCGCGCTGGGAGCCGCTGATCCGCGCCAATGACATCAAGGCCGAATGATCGGCGCCTGACCTGCAAGGGGCGTGAGGATGCAGACGAACGACGCGCCGCCGGCGGGCGTTGATAATTTTTGGCGTTCCCATCCCAGCGACGAATGGTCCGACGCCATCGTCGCGGCCATGAAGCTTGGGGGAATCGATCACCTGTTCTTCGTGTCGGGCACGGAGATCAATTTCTTTCAGGAGGCCATCGCCAAGGCGCAGGCGCGCGGAACGCCCGCGCCGCGCCTCGTGACCATGGTGCATGAATCGGTCGCGCTCAACGCGGCGCTCGGCTCCTCCATGATCTCGGGCAAGCCGGCTGCGGCCGTCGTCCATGTGGATGTGGGCACGTTC
Organism: uncultured Hyphomicrobiales bacterium; assembly: GCA_903918155.1. Lineage (GTDB taxonomy): Bacteria > Pseudomonadota > Alphaproteobacteria > Rhizobiales > Beijerinckiaceae > Terripilifer. The sequence goes on along the minus strand of CAIXDD010000015.1, from coordinate 1,083 downwards.
CATTACGGGGCGGCGCTGCACACGGCCTGGCGCGGCGGCTATCCGGTGCTCATCATGGGCGGCACGGGCCCGCGCGCCTTTCCCGGCTCCATGCCCGGCGCGCGGGATTCGCTGGTGCAATGGCATCAGGAGCCGCGCGACCAGAACGGCATCCTGCGCGATTTCACCAAGGCCGACCACCGGATGGAGCATCAGGACAATCCGGGCCTCATCGTCAGCCGCCTGCTGCAGATCGCGCAGAGCGAGGCGAAGGGGCCGGTCTATCTGGCCATTCCGCGCGAGACGGCGATGCTGCGCACCGGCGGCGCCTCGCATTTCCCCACGGTCGATCAATTGGGCCTCGCCCGTCCCGTCGCCCCTTGCGAGGACGATGCGCGCGCCGTCGCGCGCTGGCTCGTGAAGGCGCAAAACCCTTGCGTCTTCGTGGAGCGTTCGGGCCGCGACCCGCAGGCGGTGGCCGAACTGGTCGCCCTGTCGGAGCTGCTCGCCCTGCCGGTGATGGAGAACGCCGCCGCCGACCGGCTGAACTTCCCCAATTCGCACGCCCATTTCGGCACGGGCCCGCAGGCGGCGCAGGCTGACGCGCTGCTGATGCTGGATGCGGTGGCGCCCTTCGTGCCCGGCCGCGGCTCGCCGCCGGCGGATGCGAAAATCGCCTGGGTCGGGCCCGATCCGGTCCATGCGCGCTACAAGACCATGGAATATCGCGCCGACCTGTGGATTCCCGCCAATGTCGCGCTGACCCTGCGCGCCGTGCGCGCGGCCGCCGAGTCCATGCTCGACAAGGCCGACCTCGCCCGCATCGCCGCGCGCGCCGAACGCCTCGCCCTCGCCCGCCGCGCCATGCAGGCGGGGCTTGCGGAGGCCGCCGCCGCCGACGCCCGTCTCTCGCGGCCCAGCGGCCGCTATGTGGCCCATGAGCTGGGGCGCTTGCTAGGGCCTGACGCCGTGCTGCTGAACGACGCCATCAGCAACAGCGAATTCGTGCGCGCCTATGCGGGGCGCGACAGGCCGGGCTCCTATTTCCGCAGCGGCGGCAGTTCCGGCGGCTGGGGATCGGGGGCGGCCTTCGGCGCCAAGCTC
>CAIXDD010000014.1 GCA_903918155.1 uncultured Hyphomicrobiales bacterium | reverse complement strand
GCCGCACATCAGCAAGCCTCGCGCTCGCCGCGCTGGCCTGCGCGCTGGCTGGCCAGGACGCGCGCGCGCAATCGACGCCGCCCGCCCGCGAGTTCGACTCGGCCCTGCGCACGCGCCTCGCCTATGTCGTCACGGGCGATGCGCGCGTGGACGAAGCGAGCCGGCTCGGGCTCGCCACGCTCACCCGCGCCTTGTCCGCCCGCACCGCGCTCTCGCCCGGCGATCCCGCCGGCGTCGATCCCGCGCGCGACGAGCTGGCCTTCTTCCCGCTGATCTATTGGCCCGTGGCCGCCGAACGTCCGCAGCCCGGCGCTGCCGCGGCGGCGCGCATCGGCGAGTTCATGCGTCAGGGCGGCACGGTTCTGTTCGACACCCGCGACGCGCTGAGCCAGCGGCCCGGCGGACAGCCGACGCCGGAAGCCCAATGGCTGCGCCGCCTGCTCGCCGACGTCGACGTGCCGGAGCTGGAGCCCGTGCCCCGCGACCATGTGGTGACGAAAACCTTTTACCTGCTCGACTCCTTCGTCGGGCGCACGATGATCGGCCAGACATGGATCGAAGCCCTGCCCGCGACGGGCGAGGAGGGCGGACAACGCCCCGCGCGCGCCGGCGACAGCGTGTCGCCGATCCTCATCACCTCGAACGATCTCGCCGCCGCCTGGGCCGCCGACGCATCGGGCAAGCCGCTCTATCCGCTCACGCCCGGCGCGCCGCGCCAGCGGGAGATGGCGATCCGCGGCGGCGTCAACATCGTCATGTACACGCTGACCGGCAATTACAAAGCCGATCAGGTGCATGTGCGCGATCTCCTCGAACGGCTAGGCCTGTGAGGCGCGCGCGATGACCCAGTTCGACCTCGCCTTCTCGCCGCTCGTGCCCGCGCCGCTGCTCATCGCGTTCGCGCTGGCGGCCTTCGCCGTAGCGGCCTTGAGCCTGTGGCGCGGCGGCGCGGCGGGCGTCCTGCGCGCGATCGGCCTTGCGCTGATCCTCGTCGCGCTCGCCGATCCCGCGCTGCTGCGCGAGGAGCGCCAGCCGCTGAAGGATATCGTCGCCGTGGTCGTGGACCGCAGCGCCAGCCAATCCATCGGCGGGCGCATGCAGCAGACGGATCGCGCGAAGGAGGAGATCGAGAAAGCGCTGGCCGCGCTGGGCGACGTGGAGACGCGCGTGGTGGAGGCCGGCGCGGGCGAGGCGCAGGGCGACGGCACGCGGCTGTTCGGCGCGCTGGCGCAAGCGCTCGCCGACGCGCCGCCCGAGCGCGTGGGCGCCGCCATCTTCATCACCGACGGCGTGGTGCATGACGCGCCCGCCCGCGCCGCCGAACTCGGGTTCCGGGGCCCGATCCACGCCCTCGTCACCGGCCGGCCCGGCGAGCGCGACCGCCGCATCGAGCTTGTGGAGGCGCCGCGCTTCGGCCTCGTCGGCAAGGAGCAGGTCATCGCGCTGCGCGTGCATGACAGCGCAGGCTCCAACGACGTCATCGACCTCGTCGTGCGCCGCGACGGCCAGCAGATCAACCGGCTGCGCACGCGCGCGGGCGCGCTCACGCGCGTGGCCGTGCGCATCGAGCATGGCGGGCCCAATGTCGTGGAGCTGGAGGTTCCGCCCGCGCCCGACGAATTGACCGCGCTCAACAACAAGGCGGTGGCCACGATCGAGGGCGTGCGCGACAAGCTGAAAGTGCTGCTCGTCTCCGGCGAGCCGCATTCGGGCGAACGCACCTGGCGCAATCTGCTGAAGGCCGACGCCAATGTCGATCTCGTGCATTTCACCATCCTGCGCCCGCCGGAGAAACAGGACGGCACGCCGATCAGCGAATTGTCGCTCATCGCCTTTCCCACCGCCGACCTCTTCGGCCGCAAGATCCGCGAATTCGACCTCATCATCTTCGACCGCTATTCGAACCAGACGGTCCTGCCGCCGATCTATTTCGAAAACATCGTGCGCTATGTGCGCGAGGGCGGCGCGCTGCTGATCGCGGCGGGGCCCGATTATTCAGGCCCCGACGGGCTGTTTTATTCGCCGCTGGGCAAGATCGCGCCTGCGCGGCCCGACGGGCGCATCATCGAACGCCCCTTCCGCGCGAGCGTGACGGAGATCGGCGGGCGCCACCCCGTCACCCGCGCCCTGCCGGGCGGCGAGAAGTCCCCGCCCGCCTGGAGCGAATGGTTCCGGCAGGTGGGCGCCGAGCCCACGCGCGGACATACGGTCATGGCGGGAGCGGAGGAGCGTCCGCTGATCCTTCTGTCGCGCGAGGAGAAGGGCCGCGTGGCGCTTCTTCTGTCGGATCAGATGTGGCTGTGGGCGCGCAATTTTCAGGGCGGCGGCCCGCATCTGGAATTGCTGCGCCGGCTCGCCCATTGGCTGATGAAGGAGCCCGAGCTGGAGGAGGAGGCCCTGCGCGCCCATGCGCGCGGACAGGAGCTGACCCTCGAGCGCCAGAGCCTTACGGGCGAGGGCGCGAGCGTGAAGCTGCGCGCGCCCTCGGGCGCGGAGCGGCAGGTGAGCCTTGCGGCGGCCGAGCCCGGCCTTTCGCGCGCGCGCCTGCGCGTCGACGAGCTGGGACTTCATACGGTCTCCGACGGCGATCTGGTGACCCTCGTCAATGTCGGGCCGGAGAACCCGCGCGAATTCCGCGAGGTCCTGTCCACGCTCGACCGGCTGAAGCCGCTGGCGGAGGCCACCGGCGGCACGGCGCGCCGCCTGTCGGCGAAGAGCGAGAGCGAGATCGTCGTGCCGCGCGTGGCGGGCCTGCGCGAGAGCGTGTCCTACGGAGGCGGCGATTACATCGCGATCCGGCGCACGGGCGCGAGCGTGGTGACGGGGGTGGGCGTCGCGCCGCTGGCGACGGGCTTCCTCGGCCTCATCGCCTTGCTCGCGGGCGTGCTGGCGGGCTGGCTGTGGGAGAGCCGCCGCAGAGCTTGATCCGCGTTCAGCCGGCCTTGCGCACGGGACCGGCGACGCCCTCAAAGGCGCCGGGCTCCAGTTCGCACACGAGCACGCGCGCGGGATCGACGGGACCGGGCAAGCTGATGCGCCCCGGCGCGACGCGCTTGAAGCCAAGGCGCGCGTAATAAGGCTCGTCGCCCACCAGAAGCACGAGCTTGCAGCCGGCCGCGCGCGCGGCTTCGAGCGAGCGTTGCGCGAGCGCCTCGCCGATGCCGCGCGACCGGAAGGCGGGCTCCACCGTCAGCGGGCCGAGCAGCATCATCTGCGCCTCGCCGCAGCGCACGCGCGTCATGATGTTCGAGCCCACGAGCAGGGTTCCCACATGAGCGACATAGGACATGGCGAAATCGGGCGCCGCGCCTTCGCGCAGGCGATAGGCGGTGCGCGCGAAACGGCCGGGACCGAAGGCGCGCTCGTCGAGCTTCTCGATCTGCGGCAGGTCGGAGGCGGCGAGCGGGCGCAGGCCCAGCGCCGGCAAGCCGGGCGCTGCGGAGAGGGCCGCGGCGGGCCCGGCTTCAGTCGCGGAAACGGACGGAGACGAATTTTGGCTCATGGCGTCTCGATAGGACGGGCGGGGGCGTCTGTCGAATCCTACCAATACCGATCCACCGGCGCGCCCCCGAAGACTTCGGCGAGGCGGGCGCGGGTGGCCTGCGAGACGGCCTCCGGCAGGGCGTCGAGGGGAAAGAAGCCGGCTTCCGCGATCTCATGGTCGGGGGCGCGGGCGCCGAGAATTTCGAAATCCTGCGCCACATAGACCAGCACATGGTCGCGCGGCGACGCCCGGCGGTTGAAGAACAGGCCATGCAGGAGCGGGGGGCCGATGAGGCGCACGGCGCCCTCCTCCTCCACCTCGCGGGCCAGAGCCTCCGCCGCCGTCTCCCCCGCCTCCACCCCGCCGCCGGGCAAATGCCAGCCCGACACATAGGTGTGGCGGACGAGCAGCACCCGGCCCTCCCGAGCCACGACCGCGCGCACGCCCAAGGTGATCGGCCGCGCGAAGCGGAACCACACATGCAACGCGCGCGCCCGCGCCCGCTCCCAATTCGCCATGAAATCCGCTCTCCCGCCGTTGCGCCCTAGAGGCGCCCCAGCGCCGGGCTTGTCAAACCCGCGGCGCGCGCGCAGTCTCCGCCCGCCTGAGACTTGGGAAGCTACCTGAGACGCTTGACCTGAGACGCTTGGACGCGGCCTTCGTCGCGTGACGGGGGTGGCAAAGCGCGTGCGGCTCGCTTAGAAAGATTCTAAACAGCCTGCCGCGGATTCCCCCGGAGCATTCCTTGAAAACCTTCGCCGAACTCAGCGAGCGCGAAATTCTCGCCGTCGCCATTTCCTCCGAGGAGGAGGATGCGCGCATCTACATGGCCTTCGCCGAAGATCTGGCGGAGCGTTATCCCGCGTCCGGCAAAGTCTTCGAAGAAATGGCGGAGGAGGAGACGCGCCACCGCCACCAATTGCTCGAAATGTACGAGCAGCGCTTCGGGCCCAACCTGCCGCCGATCCGGCGCGAGGACGTGAAGGGCTTCCTCAAGCGCCGGCCCGTCTGGCTGTCGAAGAACCTGCCGCTCGACACGATCCGCAAGGAAGCGGAGAACATGGAGTTTCAGGCGCAGCGCTTCTACATGAAGGCCGCCGAACAGACGCGCGACGTCAACATCCGCAAATTGCTCGGCGACCTCGCCGAAGTGGAGAAGTCGCACGCCGGCGCCGCCGGCCGGCTCGAGGCCGCCCATCTCACCGAATCCGCGCGCGACGAGGAGAACGCCACCCGCCACCGCATGTTCGTGCTGCAATATGTGCAGCCCGGCCTTGCGGGCCTGATGGACGGCTCGGTCTCGACGCTGGCGCCCCTGTTCGCCGCCGCCTTCGCCACGCATAACAATTGGCAGACTTTCCTCGTGGGCCTCGCCGCCTCCATCGGCGCGGGCGTCAGCATGGGATTCGCCGAAGCCTTGTCGGACGACGGCTCCCTCACCGGGCGCGGCTCGCCCTGGCTGCGCGGCGTCATCTCCGGCCTGATGACGACGCTGGGCGGCATCTTCCACACCCTGCCCTATCTCGTGCCCGACGCCTGGCCCAACGCCTTCTGGATCGCGACGGGTCTGGCCTCGATCATCGTGCTCGTGGAATTGTGGATCATCGCCTGGATCCGCGCGACCTATATGGACACGCCCTTCCTGCAGGCCGCGTTTCAGGTCGTCGTCGGCGGCGTCATCGTGCTGATGGCGGGAATCCTGATCGGCGGGGCCTAGGCGCGCCCGCTTGACCTGCAAGGCGCCAGCGGCCAAACCTGCCCCGTGACCGAGTTTCTTCTCGCCCATCTTTCCGACGCGCATATCGGCCCGCTGCCGCAATTCATGCGGCGCGAGCTGATGAACAAGCGCTTCACCGGCTATATGAACTGGAAGCGCCGCGCGCAGATCCACGACATGGACGTGCTCGCCGCCCTCGTCGCGGACATGAAGGCGCAGGCGCCCGATCACGTCGCCATGACCGGCGACGTGATGAACATCGGCCTGCCCGGCGAATTTCCCATCGCGCGCGCCTGGCTGGAGACGCTGGGCGATCCGCGCGACGTGAGCTTCACGCCCGGCAATCACGACGCCTATGTGCGCGCCGCCCTGCCCTGGATCGAACAGACCTTCGCGCCCTGGTGCTCCAGCGACGGCGAGGGGAAAACGCGCTTTCCGTTCCTGCGCGAGCGCGGCGACGTGGCGCTGATCGGCCTCTCGTCCGGGGTGCCGACCGCGCCTTTCATGGCCTCCGGTCGCCTCGGCCTCGACCAGCGCGAAAAGCTCGCCGCGCTGCTGGAGGAGACCGGCAGGCGCGGCCTGATGCGCGTGGTGATGATCCATCATCCGCCCACGCGCGGGGGCGCGGGCTTCGGCCGCAGCCTCACCGACGCGCGCCAGCTTGAAAGCGTGATCGCGCGCTGCGGCGCAGAGCTGATCCTGCACGGCCACAACCACCGCCTGCAGGTGCGCCATATCCACCGGCGCGAAAGCGCGAGCCGGGTTCCCTGCGTGGGCGTCGCGTCCTGTTCCGCCGTGCCGGGGACGCCGCTGCATCGCGCGGCCTATCATCTCTATCGCGTGGCGCGCACGCAGGACGGCTGGAGCGTGGAGGCGCGCGCGCGCGGCGTGTCGGCCCATGCGCCCGCCGGCGCGCTGCATGTGAGCGACCTGGGGCCGGTCGCGCTCTGAGTCACAAAATCTTGTCGAGGCGCGAGACCCACCAGGCCTCGCCGGCGCGCCAGGCGAGAATGGCCGCGCCCGTCAGCAGAATGAACAGAACCACCGAGCCGAGCAATTCGATCACGAACAGCAGCAGGGTGAAAAAGCCCGCGCCGCGCGCGCGGCGCAGGGGCGCGGCGACAGGCGCCGCCGCTAAGGAGGCCTTCTCTTCGGCGGCTTTCTCTTCGGAGGCTTTCTCTTCGGCGGCTTTTTCGGCGGAAGATGGCGCGGCGGGCGTCTGCGCGGCGCGCGCGTCTTGCGGGCGGCTTGCGTCGGCGGCGAGCGCGAGCTGGCGCTCCACGAGCCGACGCGCGACGTAATCGGTCATCGCCTCGACCATGGCCTCGATGCGCTCGTTTTCGGCAAGCGTCACGCGCCCGTGCCGCGTGTCCTGCACGAAACGATAGACGCGCCGGTCATGCGCCATTTCCACGAAAGCGATCATGTCGACGAACAGGCGCGGGCGCTCGCCCGGCGTCAGCCCTGCGTCGAACATGTCGATCTCCGCAGGCACTTGCGCAAGGATGGGCTTGAAAGCTTCGAACAACATGTCGAGGCGGGCGATCTCCGCGCCGCGCAATTCAGCCGTCACGCCGGCGCGTTCCGCCTGTTCGACGCGCGCGCGCCGCATCGCCGACCGCAAGGCGTCGGGCTCTGCCGCCGTCTCGCCCTTCACATGTTCCACGAAAGCTCCGTCTTCGCCGTTAACGATCGCTTCAGTATATCTTCGCCCTCGGGGCGCGCGAGCGGAAGGCGGGAATATGGTGAGTCTTTATGGCTAAAGAGACGGCGGAGCCTGCGCCGTCCCGTCCTCGCATCGTTAACGCGTCGACACGCAATAGGCGCCGCTCGCGCTATAGCCGCTCGGGCAGGAGCCGACGCGATGAATGGCGGGCCTGCCATTCGCCCCCATGAGGCAATAGTCGCCGCTCGCGCTATAGCCGCTGGGACATGAGCCGTTGCGCTCGATGACGGGACGCGCCTGCGCGCCGGGCGCGCAATAATTCCCGCTCGCGTGATAGCCCGACGGACAGGACCCGTTGCGCAGGATCGCCTGCTGCGCGAAAGCCGCGCCGCCGACGTTCAAGAACGCCAGCGCGCCCAAAAGCGCGCCAACAAGCGCGCGCCTGCAGGCATAGGACGAAGGCTTCATCGCATCCTCCAAATCTCCCGGCCGCCTCCCGGCGACCATGCCGCGCCATGCGCCGGCTGCATCATGTGTCGCCCGGCGCGACGGCCCGCGTCAATCGCCGCCTGCGAAGCGCCCCCCATCTTCACGCCGCATCGTCACGCCGCATCGTCACGCCGCATCGTCACGCCCCTTGCCTGAGTCAGCCCCTTGGCGCGGCGTGCGAAGCGTGTAGTCTGTCGGCAACGCTCCGCCACAAGGGGCGATGCAGGGAAGCGGTCAATTGGAGGCGGTCAATGCAGACGTCGATTCGCGGGACAAGCGGCAAATTTTTCGCAAGCCTTTACGCAAGCCTCTTGCTCGCGGGCGCGTCGGCGCAGGCGCAGACAAGCGCGGACTATCCCCGTCAGCCGATCAAGCTCGTCGTCTCCGCGGCGGCGGGCGGCGGCAATGATTTCATCGCCCGCATCGTCTCCGAACGCCTGAGCGCGAAATGGAGCCAGACGGTGACGGTGGAGAACCGCCCCGGCGCCGGCAATAATCTTGCGGCTGAATTCGTGTTCCGACAGGCGCCCGACGGCTATACGCTGCTGGTCTCCCCGCCGGCCCCGCTCGTGGTCAACGCGGCCTTGTTCAAGGAGCTGCGCTTCGATCCCGACAAGCTCGAACCCGTGGCGATCTCCTCCTATATTCCCAATATTCTCGTGGTGCGCGCCAACGCGCCCTGGAAGAGCGCGCAGGATTTTCTGGCCTATGCGAAGGCCAATCCCGGCAAGCTCAATTATGGCTCGCAGGGCAATGGCACCACAGGCCATCTGACTGCGGCGCTCATGGAGATGCTGCTGGGCGCCAAACACGCCCATGTGCCCTATGGCGGCGCGGCGCCCGCGCTCAACGATCTCGCCGCCGGCCATATCGACTTCATGTTCGCCGACCTCGGCACCGTTCTTCCGCTGGCGCAGGGCGGCGTCGTGCGCATGCTCGCCTCCACCACGAAAGAAGCGCCGGCGGCGGCCAAAGACCTGCCGACCATCGCGCAGGCCGGCATGCCCGAGCTGCTCTCCGACACCTGGACGGCCTTCACCGCGCCGCCCGGCACGCCGCTGGCGATCCGCGAAAAGCTCGCCGGCGCCATTCGCGAGATCATGTTCGAACCGGCGGTGAAAGCGCGCCTCGAAGCGGTGGGCGTGGAGCCTTGGGGCTATGGCCCCCAGCGGATGGCCGACCTCGTGCGCGAGGAGCGCGCCCGCTGGACCGGCGTCGTCGCAAAGGCGAATGTGCGGCTGCAGTGACCGACGCGCCGGCGCCGCGTTAGCCCGCAGCTCAATCGCCGATCTCGCCGGGCGGCACGAAGGCGCCGTCGTCGCGCAGCATGCCGCGGGCGACGGGCGCGCGCAGCGGCTGCGGCGGCGCGCCCAGCGCAAGATTGCCGCCGCCGAAGCCGGCGCTTCTCGCCTGACCGCCTGAGGCGCCGCTTTGTCCGCCCGTATAGGCGCCGGCGAGGCCTGCGACGGTGAGCTGGCGCGCGGGCGGCGGCGGCGCGGCGCCGATCAGGCCCAGCGGGCGCGAGGGCGGAATGGGGGCCGCCTGCGCCAGCGTGCGCCCGCCGCGCATCTTCGCGCGCGCGATCTCCCATTCCGGTTCGAGCGCGGGGGGATCGGGCAGGTCGTCGCGGCGCGGCGCGGGCGCGATCTCCTTGATGACGGGCCGGCAATAGCGGCGCAGGCCCTGCGAGGTCGCGCCATGCATGGCGAGATCGACGTGGAAATGATCGTAATGGAAGGCGTTGGAGCCCGGCCCCAGCACGGTCGTGAAATGGTCGCAGGCGCCCACATGAGCCTCGCGGAGAAAGGCTTTCTCCTGCTCTTCGCCGCGCGCCCAATCCTTGCGGATCACGATCTTGCGTCCGTCGGCCAGTTCGAAGGCGCCGATGTCCAGCGCATTGCCGAAGGCGTGTTCGGAGAGTTTGGAGCCGCGCTGATTGTTGATCCCGCGGCAGGCGTAGGAGCCCATGGACTCGATCTGCGTGACCGGCTGGCCGAAACGGGCGAGCGCGGCAGGCTGCACCACGCTCTCGAGCCAGGCCTCCAGCGCTTCGGTGACCGGACAGCCCAGCGTGGCGGGCGAATTGAGCTGCACCGCGCCGCCCGTCAGTCCGGCGATCTTATAGGGCTGGACGAGGCCGCAAATGCCCGGCCCGCTGATTTCGCGGGCGGGCTGGATCCAGGGGGAGGCGCGCACGCCCTTGCGGGCGAGGCACGCCTTCTCCGCCGCGTCGCGCCACGCGGGCCGCTGCTGGAATCCGAAGAAACCGCAGCCGGGGAGGATCGCAAGCAGACCGGCGATCACGGCGAAGGGCAAAACGCGACGCGCCATGGCTCAAGCAAAGCGCGCAATTGGTTAAGTCGCTTTAAAGGATAACGGTTAACGGCGCTTGCCTGTGAGATTTCCGCCGCGCCGCCCCGCCCCCGCGCCGCTCACCCCTTGAGGCGCTTGCCCCATTTCACCAGCTCCTCGACATGTTTCTGCAGAAGCTCGCGGCCGGTCTCGTCGGTGAACCGCCCGCTCTCGTCGAATTTCGAAGCGGCGAACGTGATCATCACCTGCGGATTGTTGATGGGAAACGCGTTCAGCGACACGAGCATCTGGCGCAGGGCGAATTGCGCGCGCACGCCGCCCATCGGGCCCGTGGCGGCGCTGACCATGCCCACGGGCTTGCCCGAAAACGGCGGTTCCGGCGGGCGCGAGGCCCAATCGATGGCGTTCTTGAGCGCCGTCGAGACGGAATAATTATATTCCGGCGTGGCGAAGAGAATGGCGTCGGCCTCCTTCACCTGCTGGCGAAAGCGCTGCGTGGCGGGCGGATAGCCGGCGAGCCGCAGGTCTTCGTCATAGAGCGGCAGGTCGGACACGTCGGCGAGGTCGATGACGACGCCGGCGGGCGCGAGTTCCTGCGCGGCGCGCAGGGCGAGCGTGTTGAACGAGCCCTTGCGGGTGCCGCCCGAGACGCCGAGAATCTTGAAATCAGCCATGGGTCCTGTTCCGGTTTCGCTGGATGGCCGGACCCTAGTGGGCGCGCGGCTCCCCTGCAACGCGCGCCTGCGAATAAGCGGGCGCCGGAGGTCAGGCGCGCCAAAAAGAAAAGGCTCCCCGCCTTTCGACGGGGAGCCCCATTCTCACGAACGGACGCTTACGCGACTTGCTGGATCGCGGACAGGACCCAGCCCTTCGGGCCCGAACCATGCGGGCGCATGAAGGTCCACACTTCGGTGATTTCCTGCGGATTCGTCAGGTCGCCCTCGACGACCTTGCCGGTCGCCTCCTCCACCAGCGCGTCGATCATCTCGAAACGCATGGCGACGGTGGCGTATTCGCCCGAATTCTCGCTCCAGGCCTCCGACAGGTCGCCCTGCAGCAGTTTCACCGAGCCGCTCTTGGCGATGAGCCCCTTCGCGCGCTGGTCGGCGAGGTCCTCTTCGAAATAGCTGGCCATTTCAGCGGTCGCGATGCGGCGCAGATAGCCGATGTCGTCATTGCCATAGGCCTGCTGCACCTGCGCCAGAAGCGCCTCGAACGCGTCGAAATCGGCCGCGTCGACATTCAGCGGCGCGGTCTGCTGGCCGAAGGCCGAACCGCCGCCAAGGCCGGCGCCAAGTCCGGAGCCAAGCCCGAGGCCGGACCCGAGCCCGCCGAGGGCGCTGCGCGGCGCGCTGGTCTGCGGCTGGTCGCCGCCCACCGGCGGGATCGCCGCGGCTTCAGGAGCGGCCTCCCGCTGATAGCCCGCGCCTGCGGCCGCCGAAGCCGGCTGCTGGCGACGACGCCACCAGGAGATCGCGAGCCAGGCGAGGCCGCCGATCAAAGCCATCTGCAGAAGCAGGCCGAAGATTCCCGCCAGACCGCTGAGGCCGGAGAACAGGCCCGAGCCCGCGAGCAGCCCGAAAATGCCGGCGCCGATCAGGCCGCCGAGAATGCCCTTGGCGAGCGGCGAGCTGAACATGCCGCCAGCCGCCGGGGCGGCGGCTGCGGGGCGGTTCATCGCAGCGCCGGGCGCCGGAGCCGCCTGGCTGGGGCCGGCCGAGCGCTGGAACGATTGCGCGGCGCCGGGCGCCGTGGGTGTGGCCGCCGGCGCGCTTTCGGTGCGGGCGCCGCGGCTGCCGGAGCTGCCGCCCTTGTTG
>CAIXDD010000013.1 GCA_903918155.1 uncultured Hyphomicrobiales bacterium | reverse complement strand
GGCGTCCGCGTTGGCGTCTTCCGCCCGCGCGTCTTGCGCCTGCGCGTCCTGTTCGGCGAGCATGCGGGTGGCGCTTTGCGCGGCGGCGGCGGCTTCCGCCCCGGCCTCCGACAATTCGCTCGGCCCCTCCTCTTCCGCGGCGACGCTCGAAACATCGTCGAACAGGTCGCTGGGCTCGCCGTCCAGCGGATCCTCGTCTTCGCGCAATTCGGGATTGTCGCTGGGCGAAGGCACGCCGAAGCCCGCCGGCAGGCGGCCGTCGAACAGGCCGGCGCCCTTCAGCTCCTCCAGCCCCGGCAAGTCGCCGATCGCCTCAAGGCCGAAGTGAATAAGGAAATCATCCGTCGTTCCATAGGTCACGGGCCGGCCCGGGGCCTTGCGCCGTCCGCGCAGGCGCACCCAGCCGGTCTCCAGCAACACGTCCATCGTGCCGCGCGAAATCGCGACGCCGCGAATGTCCTCGATCTCGGCGCGCGTGACCGGCTGGTGATAGGCGACGATGGCCAGCGTCTCCAGCGCGGCGCGGGAGAGCTTCTTCTGCTCCTGCTGCTCGCGCGACAGGAGCCAGCCCAGATCGGAGGCGGTGCGGAAATACCATTTCTTGGCAACGCGGGCGAGATTGACGCCCCGATGGGCGTATTGGACGCGCAATTCCTCCAGCGCCGCAGGCAGTTTCGCGCCTTCGGGAATATGTTTGGCGATGGCGCTCTCCTCCAGCGGCTCGCTGGCCGCGAAGAGCAGCGCCTCGGCGATGCGCATGGCCTCGATCTGCAGAAGGCGCTGCGGATCCTCCAGCGATCCGCCCTCGTCGCCGGCGTCGAGCGAGCCCGCGGACGAGTCCGCAGACATGTCGCCAAGCCGCTCCGAGCCGACGTCCACCGCTGCGGCGGCCAGCGCCGCCGCTTCCGCCATCGAGCCGCCGGGGGAGTCCGGGCCGGAATCATTGGCGGCGTCGAACGAGCCCTCCAGCGCGCCCTCGGCCTCGGCTTCCGCCAGCGCCTCCATCTGCGCCACGGCGTCCGCCGCCGTGTCGGCGTCGTCTGCGCCAGCCTTGGGGAACAGTCTCGCGACCTTTGCCAATGTACTTTACCTCGTGATCAGATTCAGGCGGCTTCGCCGCGCGCCTTGGGTCCGCCGCGCACCCAGATGGGCGCGAAGGCGCGGTCCTGACGCAATTCGATGCGGCCCTCGCGCACCAGCTCCAGAGAGGCGGAGAAAGAGGAGGCCCGCACGGTGCGGCGCATTTCGGGCGTGGTGAAGAAATCCGCGAGGATTTCGTCCATCACGCTCCATTCGATCTCATGGCCCGCCAGCCGCTCGATGGCCTGCCGCGCCTCGGCGAGCGACCAGACGACGCGCTGCTTGAGCGTGACCCGCGAGAGGGCCGACTTCTGCCGCTGCTGGGAATAGGCGGTCAACAGGTCGTAGAGGCTCGCCTGCCAGGTGGAATGGGTGACGACGCGCACGCCCTCGGGCGCGCCGCGCAGGAACATGTCGCGGCCCAGACGCGGCCGGTTGACCAGTTTCTCGGCGGCGGCGCGGATCTGCTCCAGCCGGCGCAGGCGCTCGGCGAGCGCGGCGGCGAGATCGGCGGCGGCCGGCTCCTCGCCCTTAGGCGGCTCGGGCAGAAGCAGGCGGGATTTCAGATAGGCGAGCCAGGCCGCCATGACGAGATAATCCGCCGCCAGCTCAAGGCGCACGCGCCGCGCCTCCTCAACGAAGGCCAGATATTGCTCGGCGAGCGCGAGGACGGAGATTTTCGCGAGATCGACTTTTTGGCGGCGGGCGAGTTCGAGCAACAGGTCGAGCGGGCCCTCGAAACCGTCCACGTCCACGAGGAACGCGGGTTCGGCGTCGGCCTTGTCGATGCTGGACTCAAAGGGCAGTTCCGCCAAGCGAATCACTCCGCAAACGCCCTGCATGTTCAGGGCGAAGCGGAGAATGGGGCTGGCGCCCGCCCATCGCAAGCGCCGCAGCCCCGTGAAAACGCGGGGTCCACAGGAACAAGCGCCGCGCGGGCGAAACGCAAGGGCGCCGCGCGCCCGCTGCGGTCAGGCTCGCGTCGGCAAGGCGGCGTCGAGCCGGGCGAGAGCGGCCTGCGCGTCGAAGGGCTGCGGCGGGCACAGCCGCTCCAGCGCGCGCGCCGCGCGCCGGGCGCGCCGGCCGTCGAGAATGGGGGCGGCCCGCGCCACCTCCTCGGCCTCTTTGAGGTCGGCCCAGCAATAGAGCGCCATGTCGAGCCCGGCCGCGAAGAGCCCCTCGGTCTTTTCCGTGAAGGAGCCCGACAGGGCCTTCATGGACAGGTCGTCGCTCATCAGCAGGCCGTCGAAGCCGATCTCGCCGCGAATGACCTCCGACACGACCTTGGGGGACAGGGTCGCCGGGCGGTCGGGGTCGACAGCCGAATAGACGACATGGGCGGTCATGGCGATCGGCATGTCGGACAGGGCCTGAAAGGTCGAGAAATCCGTCTCCAGCGCGCGGCGGCTGGCGCTCACCACCGGCAGCGCGAGATGGCTGTCCGCGCCCGCGCGTCCATGACCGGGCATGTGCTTGACCACCGGCAGGACGCCGCCGTCGAGCAGGCCCTCGCAGGCGGCCCGGCCCAAAAGGGCCGTCATGCCCGGATCGTCGGAATAGGCGCGGTCGCCGATCACGTCATGGCCGCCCGGCGCGGGAACGTCGATCACCGGCATGCAATCGACATTGATCCCGACTTCGGCCAGATCCTGCGCGATCAGCCGCGCGCCCTGCCGCACAAGACAGGCGCGCTCCTGCTCCGGGGCGGCGTTGAAATCCGCCGCCGCAGGATAGCGCCGCCATTCCGGCGGCCGCAGGCGCTGCACCCGCCCGCCTTCCTGATCGATCAGGACCGGCGCATCGGCGCGACCTGAGATTTCACGAAATTCTTCAATAATCGCTTTGACTTGTGCGCGGTTTTGAATGTTCCGCGCGAATAGGATCAAGCCCCAGGGCGCGGCGCGGCGCAGGAAGGCGCGCTCGTCGTCCGTCAGGGACGATCCCGCGCATCCGCAGATAAAGGCCCGCACGTCACGCAAGACTTCGCCTCCACGCCGACGAAAAAGGCGCGCCGCAGGGGCGCGCCCGATCCCGATGAGAAGCCCGGCTCAATTCCGGGCGACGAAACAGGTTCCCCCGCTCGCCTTCAACCGCGTGCAGAGCGCGTTGGCGCCGTCCTGCGACAGGCCGACGACGCGCACGCGATAGATGTCGCGGCCATTGACATTGACCTTGGCGGCGGTCGGCTGGAAGGAGCCGAGGGCCGAGCCATATTGCTGCCGAATGCGGGCGATGGCGGCGCGCGCCTCCGTCTCGCTGCCGGGCGCGGCGAGCTGGACCGAGAACGGGCCGGCTCCCGCCGCAGACGCGGCGGATTGCGCAGGCGGCGGGGAGGCCGCTGCGGACTGGCTTGCCGACGAACTCGGGGGCACCAGATTGCGCGGCGGGGCGCCGGGCGCGGGGGAACCCGCGCCGGAGCCGGGCGTGGCGGCGCCGACGCGCTCGGTCACTTTCGGGGCGGCGGGGGCGGCGGCCGTCT
>CAIXDD010000012.1 GCA_903918155.1 uncultured Hyphomicrobiales bacterium | reverse complement strand
TGCGGCATGCGCTGCGTCTATCACGGCTGGAAGTTCGACCGTCACGGCGATTGCACGGACATGCCCTCCGAGCCCGCCGGCACCCCGCTGCAGGCGCGCGTGAAGATCAAGGCCTATCCGACCTTTGAGAAGGGCGGCGTGGTCTGGGCCTATATGGGCCCCAAGGAGCTGCAGCCGCCGGCGCCCGATTACGAATGGATGCGCGCGCCCGACACGCATCGCTTCGTGTCGAAGACATTCGAGCAGTGCAATTTCCTGCAGGCGCTCGAAGGCGGACTCGACACGGCGCATTCCTCCTATGCGCATAACAACGACATCCAGAACAAGAACATGCCGCGCAATCGCGACAAGGCGCCGCGGCTTGAGGTGGAGCTGACGGATTACGGCTATCGCTACATCTCCACCCGCAAGGTGAGCGAGACGCAGGATTACGTCCGCATCTATCAATACATCATGCCCGCCCAGCAGATGCGCGGCTCCATCGTGAAGATCGAGGGCGGGCTCGCCGACCATCCCCGTTTCGACGGCCATATCTGGACGCCCATCGACGACGAGAGCAGTTTCGTCTTCAACATGATGTATGGCTATGACGCGAACGCGCCGCTGCCGCCCGATCTGGTGGCCCATTGGGAGAGCCGGGCGGGACGCGGGCCCGAGCATCATATTCCCGGCTCGTTCAAGCTGATCCGCAACGCGCAAAACGATTACATGATCGACCGCGAGATGCAGAAGACCCGCACCTTCACCGGCATCGACGGCGTGAACACGCAGGATTACGCGCTGCAGGAAGGCATGGGCGCGATCTCCGACCGCAGCCGCGAAAATCTCGGCACGTCCGACAAGGCCGTCGTCGCCATGCGTCGCCTGATGGCCCGCTCCATCGATGCGGTCGCCAATGGCGATCCCCCGCCGGGCCTCGATCCTGCGGTGCATGGGGCCGTGCGCCCCCATGACAATTACATTCCCGCCGGCGCGGATTGGCGCGAGCGGCTGGAGGGCGAACTCGTCGCCAAATGGTGAGGAGCCCGCGCAGGGACCAAGGCCGGCGACAGGATCGGCGCGACACAGTGGAAAGAGGGAGAAAGCGCATGCAGGCCATCGTGCAAAAGGCCAGACGCGCGTTGAGACAGCCCGCCGCGGCTCTTGCGGGGTCATGCGTCGCGGGCGCGTTGCTTTGCGCCGCCGCGCCCGCCGCCGCGCAGGATTTCTACAAGGGCAAGACCGTCATCGTGCTCATTCCCTCGTCGGCCTCCGGCGGCTACGACACCTATGCGCGCCTGCTCACGCGCCATATGGGGCAATATCTGCCGGGCAAGGCGGATATGGTGCCGCAGAACATGCCCGGCGCCGGCGGCAAGGTCGCCGTGTCCTATCTCGCCAATGTCGCCCCCAAGGACGGCACGGTTCTCGCCGGCGCCTATCCGCAATCGCTCACCGAGGCCGCCTTCGGCCGTCGCGATCTCGTGAAGTTCGACACGAAGGCGCTCACCTATATCGGCAGCATGAACGGCGAGCCCTATTATTGCTTCGTGCGCACCGACGCGCGCGTGAAGACGATGAAGGACCTGTTCGATCACGAATTGCTGGTGGGCGCGACGGGGCAGGGCTCCTCCACCTCGATGTCGCCTGCGCTTCTCAACAATCTGATCGGCACGAAGTTCAAGATCATTTCCGGCTATACGGGCTCCGCGCAGGTCACGCTCGCCGTATTGCGCAGCGAGGTGCAGGGCTGGTGCGGCATGGGCTGGAGTTCGGTGCATGGGAGCGCGGAGGATGCGCTCAAGCGCGGCGAGATCAGGGTTCTCTTTCAGGAGAACGGCGAACAGAACGAACGCGTCGCGGCCATGAAGCTCGATCGCGCGACGGACGTCGCCAAGACCGAGGAGGACCGCCGCATCATGGACCTCATCTATTCGCAACAATTGTATGGCCGCCCCTTCCTCGCGCCGCCTTCGATCCCTGCGCAGCGCACGCGCGAATTGCGCGCCGCCTTCGACGCCGCGCTCGCCGACGAGAAGCTGAAGGCGGAGGCCGCGCGCTTGAACTTGGAGCTTCGTCCCATTCCCGGCGCGAAATTGCAGGCGATCATCGAGGATCTCTATTCGACGCCGGAGGCCACGCTCGCGCGCGCGCGCCAGGCGCTCGAGCCCGGCTCCGCCATGCGCGAATTGCCGGGTGCAGCTTCCGGCGCCAAACCCGCCGCGCAGGAGTGACGCGCCGCATCTGACACGCGCGCGTCGTCTGCGCTTATCGCCCGTCGCCAAGGCTACCGTCGGCGGCGGGCTTTCGCTATGCTGACGACATAAAGGGAGGAATCATGTCCGACGAAATCCAGCAGCAGACGCCGACGGAAGCCTATTTCCAGGATCCCTATCTCGATTGGGCGAAGGGCGAGGGGATTCCGATCCATCTGGATTTCGGCCATGACCTTCTGTCGCTGGAGACCAAGGCGTGGGATCGTTTCGACGCGCGCGGATGTTTCGCCCATACGCATGGGCGCGGCGATTTCTGCGCGAATTACGTTCTCGAAGTGGAGGCCGGGCGCAAGACGCGGCCGATCAAACATCTCTACGAGGCTTTCTTTTACGTCCTGTCGGGTTTCGGCTCGACGGTGGTGACCTTGCCCGACGGCGCGCGCCAGACTTTTGAATGGGGGCCGAAGGCGCTGTTCTCGATTCCGCTCAATTGCGAATATCAGATCTTCAACACGTCGGGACGCGAGGCCGCGCGCCTGTCCTGCACCAATGACGCGCCCCTGGCGATCAATCATTATCACAATCTGGATTTCATCTTCGCCAATCCCTGCACCTTTCCCGACCGCATCGGCAAGCCCAACCAGTTTCAGGGCGAGGGCGATCACGGAACCTATATCCGCAAGGCGGGCGCGGGCATGATCAATGTGTGGGAGACGAATTTCGTCTCCGACCTCACCAGTTTCAAGCTCTACGACCTCAACACGCGCGGCAAGGGATCGCGCAATGTCTTCTTCCAGCTCACCAACGGCACGATGCATGCGCATACGTCGGAAATTCCGGTTGGCCGCTACAAGAAGGCGCATCGCCATGCGGCGGGCACCCATGTGCATGCGGTGAGCGGGGAGGGCTATTCGCTTTTGTGGTACGACGGCGACAGCGAGTTCGTCGAAATTCCGTGGCGGCACGGCTTCATGTACACGCCGCCGTTCTGGATGTTCCACCAGCATTTCAACACCTGCGGCGAGCCCGCGCGCTATCTGGCGTGCAGCTTGGGCTCGGCGCGCTATCCCATGATCTCACTGCGCCGCGTGAGCAATGAGGGGGGCGGCTCGACGTCGGTGAAACAGGGCGGACGCCAGATCGAATATGAAGATCAGGATCCGCGCATCCATCGCAAGTTTCTGGAGGCGGTCGCCAAAAGCGGCGCGACGTCGGAAATGGGCGATGTATTCGACGAGCCCGCCATTATGGCGATCCCGAAGGATCAGCTGGTCGGCGTCATCCAGACCCCGCAATTGAAAGGCCCTGCGATCTAGCCGCAGGGCGGCCGCGCGCTCTCTCGCGCGCGGCCCGCTCGCCTTAGTCCTTCAGCTCGCGCACGGCGCCGCGCGCCGCGCTCGTCGTCATCGAGGCATAGGCGCGCAGCGCCGTAGAGACCTTGCGCGGGCGCGCCTCGGCGGGCTTGTATCCCGTCTTCTCCTGCGCCGCGCGGCGCGCGTCGAGCACGGACTGGTCGAGCGCGAGATGGATCGTGCGGTTGGGGATGTCGATCTCGATGCGGTCGCCGTCCTGCACCAGCGCGATGAGGCCGCCTTCGGCGGCTTCCGGCGAGACATGGCCGATGGAGAGGCCCGACGTGCCGCCGGAGAAGCGCCCGTCGGTGATCAGCGCGCAGGCTTTGCCGAGCCCCTTGGATTTGATGTAGCTCGTGGGATAGAGCATTTCCTGCATGCCGGGGCCGCCGCGCGGGCCTTCGTAGCGGATGACGACGACGTCGCCCGCCTTCACCGCGCCGCCGAGAATGCCCTTCACCGCGGAGTCCTGGCTCTCGAAGACTTTCGCCGGGCCGGTGAATTTCAGGATGCTCTCGTCGACGCCCGCCGTTTTCACGATGCAGCCTTCCAGCGCGAGATTGCCGGAAAGGACCGCCAGCCCGCCGTCGGTGGAGAACGCGTGCGCCATGTCGCGCACGACGCCGGAGGCGCGATCGAGATCCAGCTCCTTGTAGCGGCGGTCCTGGCTGAAGGCGACCTGCGTGGGCACGCCGCCGGGGGCAGCGCGGAAGAAGGTGCGCACGTTCTCGTCGCTCGTGCGCGACACGTCCCAGGACTCGAGCGCGGCGCCGAGCGTGGGGGCGTGGACCGTGGGCACGTCCGCATGAATGAGGCCGGCCTTTTCGAGCTGGCCGACGATGGCCATGATGCCTCCGGCGCGATGCACGTCCTCCATATGCACGTCGGGCGTGGAGGGCGCGACCTTGCAGAGCACGGGCGCCTTGCGCGACAGGCGGTCGATGTCCTCCATGGTGAAGGGCACCTGCGCCTCATGGGCGGCGGCGAGCAGGTGCAGCACCGTATTCGTGGAGCCGCCCATGGCGATGTCCACCGTCATCGCGTTTTCAAACGCCTTGAAGGTGGCGATGCCGCGCGGCGTCGCGGTGAGGTCGTCGTGTTCGTAATAGCGCCGGCACAGATCGAGGATGCGGCGGCCGGCTTCGAGGAACAATTCCTTGCGGTCGGCATGGGTGGCCAGCGTCGAGCCGTTGCCCGGCAGCGACAGGCCCATGGCCTCGGTGAGGCAATTCATCGAATTGGCGGTGAACATGCCCGAGCAGGAGCCGCAGGTGGGGCAGGCGGAGCGCTCGATGGCGGCGACCTCCTCGTCGCTCACGGATTCGTCGGCGGCGGCGACCATCGCGTCCACGAGATCGAGCGCGCGTTCGCCGGTCTTCAGCAGAACCTTGCCGGCCTCCATGGGCCCGCCGGAGACGAAGATCGCGGGAATGTTCAGGCGCAGGGCCGCCATCAACATGCCGGGGGTGATCTTGTCGCAATTGGAGATGCAGACCATGCCGTCGGCGCAATGGGCGTTGACCATATATTCGACGCTGTCGGCGATCAGCTCGCGGGAGGGCAGGCTGTAGAGCATGCCGTCATGGCCCATGGCGATGCCGTCGTCGACGGCGATCGTGTTGAACTCCTTCGCCACGCCGCCGGCCTTCTCGATCTCGCGCGCGACCATCTGGCCGAGATCCTTCAGATGCACATGGCCCGGCACGAATTGGGTGAAGGAATTCACCACGGCGATGATGGGCTTGCCGAAGTCGCTGTCCTTCATGCCGGTGGCGCGCCACAGGCCGCGGGCGCCGGCCATGTTGCGGCCATGGGTCGTGGTGCGGGAGCGATAGGCGGGCATGGACTCGTCCTCGGTCTTCCAGCGGCGGGGCCGCATTGCAAACGAAACGTCGGAGGTTTAGCCTAATCCGGCGTTTTCGCAAAGAAAGCGGAGCCTCTCATCGCGCAGGAGACAAGTTTGTGGCGCTCACGCTGACGATCAAGCGGTTCCTCAGCGTTTACGCTCCCCAAACTCTCCGGATGACAATGACCCTCCCGCGCACACTCCCGCGCCCGCGCGCCGCCGCCGGGAGTCGTCGCCGGTGAAGCCCGACGCGAGCGCCCTCGACGAGAGCCAGCCCGTCTCCCTGCGCGTGCAGGCCGCCGTTTACGGCGTGGGCCTGTTCGTCACCTCGATCTTCCACATCGGATCGGTCGTCATTCCGCTGTTCGTCTATACGATGAACCCGTCGCCCTTCCTGTTCGGGCTCACCTTCAGCGCGGCGCATATTCTGCCGTTCCTGTTCTCCATCCACGCGGGCGCGCTGATGGATCGGTTCGGCGCGCGGCGGGTGATGTTCGCCTGCACTTTGGCCTCCGCGATCCTGCCGCTGCTCTATCCCATGGCGCCCGGCGTCTGGGCGCTGATCGTGCTGCAGATGTTCCTCGGCCTTGCGGAATCCATGGGCTGGATCGGCGCGCAGACGATGATCGGCCAATATATGCACGGCAAGACGGTTTACGCGGGGCGGCTGAGCTTCGTGATCCGCATCGGCCAATTGGCCGGGCCGCCGCTGGCCGGCCTCGCATGGGATTTCACGGGCGCATGGGGCGCGTTCGTCCTCATGTCGGTCTGGTGTCTGGGGGGATTCGTCTGCGCGGTCCTGCTGCCGCCGCTGTCGAGCGCCGCGCGCGGGGGCGCGCCCACCAATTCGCATCTGCAATCGGGGCGCCTGCGCGCGCTTCTGCCGCGCTGGAGCGATTATTCGACCGCTTTCAGCCTGCTTGGCGCGCCCTCCGTCGTGCTCATCGTCATCCTTGGCGCGATGATGCATGTGGGCAATGCGGTGCAAGGCTCCTTCTACGTCGCCTGGCTGAAGGATATGGGGATCGCGGGCACGGCCATCGGCCTGTTGAGCCCGGCGGGCGCGGTGGGGGCTGCGGTCTTCTCGCTGCTCACCGCGCCGCTCACGCGCTATGTCGGCGGGTTCTGGATCGCGCTGTTCTCGCTGTGGGCGGGCGTGATCTTCATCTGCGTGACGCCGCTTCTTGGCACCTATCTCGCCCTGCAGGTCGCGATGTTCATGCGCTCGGGCATGAACGGCCTCGCCCAGCCGCTCGTCATCACTCTGGTCCTGCGCGGGGCGGGGCGCGCCAATCAGGGCAAGGCCATCGGCCTGCGCGGCACCGCCAACCGCACCGCCTCGATCCTTGCGCCGCTCGCCATGGGCGCCGTCGCGGAAGCGGTGGGGCTGGAAGCGTCCTTCTATGTCGTGGGCGGGATCGTCAGTCTCGCCATGGTCGCGATCGGCGTCTATCTGCTGCGGCGGCCCGACGTGGCGCGCAGCGGCGAGGATTGAAGCGGCTCGACAAGATCGCCGCGCCGCTGAAAGAATGAGGGAGGTTCCGCCCCGCTCCGCCGCCCCGCTCCGCCGCCCCGCTTGGCCGCCCCGCTCCGCCGCCACGTTTGGCCAGGGGCGGCGGCGTCCGCGGCCCTTCGCCCCGGTTCCGCCTTTTTTCGCTGGCTTGGTCCCGCGTATAAGCTGCACCGGGAATCACCAGAGGACGCTTTCATGAAGTCTGCCGCCGCCATCGTCTCCATCGCCGCGCTCGGCCTGTCGCTGGGCGGCTGCGCCTCCACCCGTCCCGCAGGGCCCACGCTCGCCGTCATGCCGGGGCAGGCGAAATCCTATGACGCGTTCCAGCGCGACGAGGCTTTCTGCCAGTCGCAGGCGCAGCGCGCGGTCGGCTATGAATCGCCCGGCGCGGCGGCCAACGACCAGGCGGTCGCCGGCGCGGCGGTCGGCACGGCGCTTGGCGCCGTGGCGGGCGCGGCCATCGGGGCGGCTTCAGGCAACGCCGGTCGCGG
>CAIXDD010000011.1 GCA_903918155.1 uncultured Hyphomicrobiales bacterium | reverse complement strand
GCGCGCGCGGCCGCAAAAGACGTGCGAACGCCCCAGACATCGCGTTCCTCCCATGCTCGCCTGGCGCCTTTTTCGGCGCTCTCGCACAAGACTAGGCCCGGCCTCAAAGAGGCGCAAGCTGATTGGCGCCCCCGCCGAGGATTTCGCTGTCCCTGTCAAGGGCATGCGCGCCCGCGCAAGCAAGCCTGCATGGCCGTGCGGACCTTGGGCGGCCAGCCCGTACGAATTTGCTCTAGCTTAACATTTTGGGCAGGCCCCGAAATAAGGAAAGATCGCGGCCTCCGGAATCGTCAAAGCCCTCTTCCCTGCCCGGCCTGATTCGCCGCGCGTTCTCTGAGCGCCTCCCAAAGCTGGCCGGGGCCCAACAGAATATCCTTCAACGCGTCGCGCACCTTCTGGCTGGCGAGCGCCTGCCTGCTCATAGCCTCGTGAGCGGCCTGCGCATCCATGATCGCGTTCGTCAGCTCCACGGAAATCGTGGGAGAGGTGTTGAATTGCGCTTTGGCGTTATTGGCCGCTTGGTCCACCAATTCCTGATTTTCCAGCAGCTTCCCCCTGATGACATTATTCACGTAGACGAGCTGATCGTCGTCCGAGATGTCGCCGTCGAACAGGCCGTTCATCCGCTCGACGATCTCCGCCAGAAGCGCTTTTTGCTTCTCCTGAAGGCTTCCTGATCCCATTTCGGTGATAGGCGCCAGCTTCTCTCCTTCGCCGGCCTCAGGCGTGATCGCCTGCGTCCCGAGCTTCTTCAGATTGTGATGGGTGAGCTTGACCTTCGACAGGTCGATCTCCTCGCGCTCGCGACCATACTCAAGCAGCGGAACAAGGCGGCGGTAGAAGAGCGCCCGTTTCTCGATGTCGGGGTTTGCGTAATCGATCATCTGCGACAAGAAAGTATAGACGCGCAGAAATGCGCTCATGTCAGCCTTGAACAGGACGAGCGCATCCATTGCGTCTTGAGCGTCTTTCGCGCCCTTCTCGTCTTCGCGCTCCCGCGCGTGCAAGAGGGTTTCGCGCGCGCTCTTGTATTGCGCCTGCAATCGGCTCGACACGGGATTGATCGCGGCCGCGAGATCGCCTTGCCGTGAGCGGGCGTCGATCTCCACCCTGGCGACGCGATCCACTTCATAATCGTCGTAACAGCCGGCGGCGTCGAGCTTGGTGCGCATGTTGAAGACGATATTGGGGTCCGTCACGTCTTCCAGTTCAGCGGTCTCATAATAGGTCTGGAAGGCCTTCAATATCTCTTCCGCGCCATTCATGAAATCGAGGATATAGGTCGTGTCCTTGCCCGCATGCGCCCGGTTGAGCCGCGACAATGTTTGCACGGCCTGTATGCCCGCCAGACGCCGATCCACATACATGCCGCACAGCAGAGGCTGATCGAAGCCTGTCTGGAACTTATTGGCGACCAGAAGCAGCTGATAGTCCTCGGTCGCAAAGGCGTCGCGAATGTCCCGCCCTTTAAGGCCGGGGTTCATCTCCTTGCTGATTTCGGCGAACGGGTCCGGTCCGCTTTCCATGTCGTTGACCTCGCCGGAAAATGCGACGAGCGAACCGATCTTGTAGCCGCGGTCGTTGATATATTTATCGATGGCCAGCTTCCAGCGCACAGCCTCTTTGCGGCTCGCGAGCACCACCATGGCTTTCGCCCTGCCGTCGAGCAGCGGAGCCACTTTCTCGCGATAATGCTCGACGACGATCCGTACTTTCTGGCTGATGTTATAGGGATGCAGACGCACCCATTGCATGACGCCCTTGGTCGC
>CAIXDD010000010.1 GCA_903918155.1 uncultured Hyphomicrobiales bacterium | reverse complement strand
TCGCCATAGGTGACTTTTTGCGCGCCTTCGCGGCCGTTGAAATTGAGGTCGTAGACATTCTCCACGCCCTGCACATACATGGCGAGGCGTTCGAGACCATAGGTCAGCTCGCCGGCGACCGGCGCGCATTCGAAGCCCGCGACCTGCTGGAAATAGGTGAACTGGCTCACTTCCATGCCGTCGCACCAGCATTCCCAGCCAAGGCCCCATGCGCCCAGCGTGGGGCTTTCCCAATCGTCCTCGACGAAGCGGATGTCGTGCAGGCCCGCGTCCACGCCGATGGCGGCCAGCGAGCGCAGATAAAGATCCTGCAGGTCGGGGGGCGAGGGCTTCAGGATCACCTGAAACTGGTAGTAATGCTGCAAGCGATTGGGGTTCTCGCCGTAGCGGCCGTCCTTGGGCCGGCGCGAGGGCTGGACATAGGCGGCGTTCCACGGACGCGGCCCCAGCGAGCGCAGCGTGGTGGCCGGATGGAACGTGCCCGCGCCCACCTCCATGTCATAGGGCTGCAGGAGAACGCAGCCCTGCTCCGCCCAGAACGTCTGCAGCGTGAGGATCAGCCCCTGAAAGGAGCGGCGCGGATCGAGCGGGGAGGAATCCGCCGCAGCGGCGCGAAGGTCCGACATGTCAGCCTCGAACAAGAGAATGCGCGCGCAAACTAGAGGTTTTCGCGCCGGGCGCAAGCAGACCCGCAAGCAGACCCGCGAGCGGACCATGAACGGCGGATGAACGGCGGCCTCACGGCGCGTTCAGCTGCGCGCAGGCATGGTGGCGACCATGCAAGATCGTTCGCCGCAAGATGGGCGGCGCGCTTTCGGGAGAGTCTCGATGACCCGTTTCCTTTCCGCTGCGGCCGTGAAGGCTCCGTCGAAGCTCATGCGCGGGGCGGCCCTTGGCCTCGCCCTTCTGGGCGGCGGCCTGTCCCTCGCGCCCGATCAGGCGCAGGCCTATCACCGCGAGCGCCATTGGGTTCAAGGCTCCGGCCATGAGCCCCATTATCGGCCCGCGCCCCGCCATCGCCACCGTCATTTCGCGCCGGTCTATAGCGATTACGGCTACCGGCCCTTTGTTCGCCACGTCCCGCGTGCGCCGGTCGCCGGTTATTATGCGCCCGCTTTTTATGGCGAACATTGCGTCGTGAAGAAGAAATGGCGCGGTTTTCATCGAGTCCGCCGGGTCGTCTGCTTTTAACCCCCGCCACGCAAGGCGCCCGGAGGAGCGCCGGTCCCACAAGGGGCCGGCGTTTTTCGTCACGCCTCGTCGAGCGTCGCCGCGCCGCGATGGATGGCCTGCGCGCGCGGCGTGAACGTGCCGTCCGCCTCATGCAGCGCCAGGGCGGGCGCGATCGCCAGCGGCGCGCGCGAGCCCTTGCGGGCGCTGACGAGAATGCGCCGCGCCGGCGCGTCCGCCCGCGCATGGACGGGCGTGATCCGCAGGCCGCCCGCGCGAGTCCCGCAGGCCTCCAGCACGTCGCCCAGGCTCTCCGGCAGGCAGATCATGGCGAGGCGGCCGTCGGGGGCGAGCAAGGCGAGGCAGGCGC
>CAIXDD010000009.1 GCA_903918155.1 uncultured Hyphomicrobiales bacterium | reverse complement strand
GCCGAACGCCTGAAGCGCGCGCGCAGCGAGGCGGGCATCAGCGATTTCGTGGGACGCCTGCTCGCGGAGCCTCCCGCGTGAGCGCGGATCGAGCCGCGCGCGCATGAGCG
Organism: uncultured Hyphomicrobiales bacterium; assembly: GCA_903918155.1. Classification (GTDB taxonomy): domain Bacteria; phylum Pseudomonadota; class Alphaproteobacteria; order Rhizobiales; family Beijerinckiaceae; genus Terripilifer. The sequence goes on along the minus strand of CAIXDD010000009.1, from coordinate 2,455 downwards.
GCGCCTTTCTTCTGACGGTCGCTGCGGCGTCCGCCATCGTGGCCGCGCTCGCCATCCGCATCGCTCTGCCTTTCCTGCGCCGCGTCGCGCTGGTGACGCCGGGCGCGCGGTCCTCCCACAAGAGTCCCGCGCCGCAAATGGGCGGCGTGTTCGTGCTCGCCGGCGCCTTTCTCGTCGCGGCGGGCGCGCTCGCCTTCGTCGGGCAGGGGGAAAGCGTCCTGCGGCTTGCGCCCGCGCTCGCCTGCGCGCTCGCGCTCTGCGTCGTGGGCGCCGTCGACGATCTGCGCCGCTTGCCGGCGGGCGTGCGTCTTGCGCTTTATCTCGCTCTGGCGGGGGCTTTCGTTGCGTCGCAGGGCGCGACCATGCGTCTCGCCCCCGCCGTTCCTTTCGCGCTGGAGGCCGTCTGCCTGACGCTCGCCATCGTCTGGGCGATGAATCTCACCAATTTCATGGACGGGATCGACGGCATCGTCGTCGCGCAATTCACGCCGGCTTTCGCGGGCTTTGCGGCGCTGGCGCTGGCGGGCGCGCTGGGAATGGGCGAGGGCGCGCTCGCCGGCGCGCTCGCGGGCGCTCTGCTCGGCTTCTTCGTCTACAATCGGCCGCGCGCCGCGCTCTTTCTCGGCGACGCCGGCAGCGTGCCGCTGGGCTTTCTGGGCGCTGCGCTGGCCTGGCGCGTCGCTCACGAGGTGACCCTGTTCGCCGCCGTCGCGCCCTTTCTGTATTTCATCGCCGACGCCAGCTTCACATTGGCGCGCCGCCTGATGGCCCGCGAACAGGTGTGGCGCCCCCATCGCAGCCATTTTTATCAACGCGCCTTCGACGCCGGGCAATCGAATTGGTCGATCATCGCCCGCGTGGGCGCCTGCGCCAGCGCGCTCAGCGCGCTCGCCTTCGCCTCGCGCGAGGCGTCTGCGGCGACGCTTGCGGGCGCCTCGCTTCTCGCCTGCATGGCGACTGCGCTGCTGGTCCAGAGCTTGCGCAAGCGCGGCGGCCAAACGCCCTAGGCGCGGGCGGGCGAGGCTCACAAACGTATCCCCGAAGGTTTCGTTTCCTGAGCTAGAGATGGCGCTCTCATCCGCTTCGCGAAAGCCCATGGTCGATGGCCGATCTCACACAACCGGGAAACATCCGTCGTTCTCGGCTGCGTCGGCTGAAGAATTTTCTCGTCGTCGCCCATGACGCCGCCGGCAGCGCCGCCGCACTCGTGCTCGCGGTCGCGCTGATCGAACGCCCGGTCGGCGCGCTCGCCTTTCTCGCCTCCATCGCGCCCGTGGCCCTTCTGGGCGCGCTTGTCAGCGTGGGCGCGCTTGCGGCGGTGGGCGTGTTCTCCTCGCTGTGGCGACTGGCCTCGCTGTTCGATTTCTTCGCGATCTTCAAAAGCTCCGCGCTGGTCTCCGCGCTCGTCGGCCTCGCCTGCGCGCTGGCGCCGGAGCTGGCCGAAAGTTTCGGCCTGTCCTGGCAGGCTGCGATCCTGTTCTGCGTGCTGCAAAGCGCGATCCTCATCAGCGGGCGCGTCGCTTATCGCGCCTATCGGCTCCTGCTCAAGCGCAAGCTGAAGGAGTTGGAGAATATCGAGGCTGCGGTTTTCGTCGGCACGCTGAAGGAATTCGATGCGGCGCTGCGCGCTGCGGAGCAGGGCCTCCTGAAGAATCTCACCATCGCGGGCGGCCTTCTGCCGCGCGGCGCCTCGCAGGCGACGCGCGTGCAGGGCGCGCCGGTCTTCGGCGACGTGAGCGCGCTGGAGGCGGCTTGCGCGAAGCTGCGGCTTGGCGGCATCAGCGTCTGCGCGGTGCTCACTGCGGCGAGCCTGAGCGAGAGGCCGGAGGAATTGCGCGAGCTGCAGGTCTCCGCGCGCAGGCTGGGCCTGCAGATCTTGCGGTTGCAGCCCGTGGGCCTGTCGCCTGAAGCCGCCGCCGTGCCGCTCAATTTCGCCGACTTCTTTCTGCGCAGCGAAATTCGCGTGGATCGCGAGCGCATCGATGCGCTGGTGCGCGACAAGTCCGTGCTGGTCACGGGCGGCGGCGGAACGATCGGCGGGGAGATCGCGCGGCGCGTGGTCGCCCATGGCGCGCGCCAGCTTGTGATCGTCGACATTTCGGAACAAGCGCTGCAGGCGATCCTCGCCGAGCTGACGGCGGAGGCGGGCGGCTGCGACATCATCGGCTATCTCGCCGATGTGCGCGACCGCGCGCGGCTGCTGCGCATCATGGCGCAGGCCGCGCCCGACGTGGTCGTGCATTCGGCCGCCTTGAAACATGTCGATCTCGCGGAGAGCAATTGGCAGGAGGCGATCAAGACGAATGTGTTCGGCACGCTCAACGTGCTCGCCTGCGCGGCGGAGCTGAACGTGCCCACGCTCGTCAACATCTCCACCGACAAGGCCGTGGAGCCCGTGGGCATGCTCGGCCTCACCAAGCGCTGCGCGGAGACGCTCGTCGCCCGCCTGAAGGCG
>CAIXDD010000008.1 GCA_903918155.1 uncultured Hyphomicrobiales bacterium | reverse complement strand
CGCCGGCGGCAAGCACAACGACCTCGACAATGTCGGCTATACCGCGCGCCACCACACCTTCTTCGAAATGCTCGGCAATTTCTCCTTCGGCGATTATTTCAAGGAGCGCGCGATCGAACTCGCCTGGACGCTCATCACCAAGGAGTTCAAGCTTCCCAAGGACAAGCTGCTCGTCACCGTCTATCACACCGACGACGAGGCCTTCGGCCTTTGGAAGAAGATCGCGGGCTTCCACGACGACCGCATCATCCGCATTCCCACTTCCGACAATTTCTGGGCGATGGGCGACACGGGCCCCTGCGGTCCGTGTTCGGAGATTTTCTTCGATCAGGGGCCGGAACTGGCCGGTGGCCCGCCCGGCTCCCCCGACGAGGACGGCGACCGGTTCCTCGAATTCTGGAACCTCGTGTTCATGCAATACGAGCAGGTCTCCCCCGACGAGCGCGTGCCGCTGCCGCGCCCCTCCATCGACACGGGCATGGGGCTTGAGCGCATCGCCGGCATTCTTCAGGGCGTGAAGTCGAATTTCGACATCGACCTGTTTCGCGCGCTGATCCGCGCCTCCACCGAACTCGTCGGGCCGCCGAAGGACGACGCGCAGCGCGCGAGCCATCGCATCATCGCCGACCATCTGCGCGCGGCCTCGTTCCTCGTGGCCGACGGCGTGCTGCCCTCCAATGAAGGGCGCGGCTACGTCCTGCGCCGCATCATGCGCCGCGCGATGCGCCATGCGCAGCTTTTGGGGTCGAAAGATCCGCTGATGTGGCGGCTGGTGCCGGCGCTGGTGCGGGAGATGGGCCGCGCTTTCCCGGAATTGACGCGCGCCGAAGCGCTGATCTCGGAGACCTTGCGGCTGGAGGAATCGCGCTTCCGCACCACGCTGGCGCGCGGCCTCGCCATTCTCGACGACGAAACCCGCGACCTGCCGTCGGGCGGGCGCCTGTCGGGCGAGACCGCGTTCCGTCTCTACGACACCTATGGATTCCCGCTCGATCTGACGCAGGACGCTTTGCGCGCGCGCGGCGTCGGCGTGGACCTCGACGGATTCAACGTCGCCATGGAGCGCCAGCGCGCCGAGGCGCGCAAGGCGTGGTCGGGTTCCGGCGACGCGGCGACGGAGACCGTCTGGTTCGCCGTCAAGGAGCGCGTCGGGGCGACCGAATTCCTGGGCTATGACGCCGAACAGGCCGAAGGCGTGATCGCGGCCATCGTGCGCGACGGCAAAGAGGTCGAGGCGCTGGGACGCGGAGAAAAGGGCGTGGTCGTGCTGAACCAGACGCCGTTCTATGCGGAATCGGGCGGGCAGGTGGGCGACGAGGGCGCGATCTTCGCCGCCCAGACCGCCGCGCGCGTCGTTGACGTCCAAAAGAAGCTCGGCGATCTCTTCGTCCATGAGGTAGAGGTGAACGAGGGCGAGTTGCGCGTGGGCCTGCCCGTGCAGCTGGAGATCGACCACGAGCGGCGGCGCGCGATCCGCGCCAATCATTCCGCGACCCATCTCCTGCACGAGGCGCTGCGCCAGGTGCTCGGCGATCATGTCGCGCAGAAGGGCTCGCTCGTGGCGGGCGACAGGCTTCGGTTCGACTTCGCCCATCCCAAGCCGATCAGCGAGGCGGAGCTGTCGGAAGTCGCCGACATCGCCAATCGCATGGTGTTGCAGAACGGGGCGGTGATCACGCGGCTCATGGGCGTCGACGACGCCATTGAATCGGGCGCGCGCGCGCTGTTTGGCGAAAAATACGGCGATGAAGTGCGCGTGGTCACTATGGGCGCCATCACCGGCGGAGAGGCTGCGGGCCGCGCCTTTTCGGTGGAATTGTGCGGGGGCACCCATGTGGAGCGCACCGGCGAAATCGGCCTTGTCGCGATCGTCGCCGAAGGCGCGGTGGCGGCCGGCGTGCGGCG
>CAIXDD010000007.1 GCA_903918155.1 uncultured Hyphomicrobiales bacterium | reverse complement strand
GGAGCTTGCATACAGGCTCAATCGGCTGGACGGAGCGCGTTGTATCGTACATCGCGCGCATGCTCGCGCGCCCCGGTTGTGTGCGCCTTGTTCCCGCAGCCATGGCGCTCGGCGATGATGATCGTGTACTCGCCGCAATGCTTGCGCGCCGCGCGAATGAGCGCGGCGCTTGCTTGTGTTACTGCGCCTTGAGCCCCAACTCACTTGTGATTTTGCGCCATGTTTCCGTCTGCTCGCGCAGGAAACTCGCGGCCTCAGCGGGTGTACCTGTTTCGATTCCGAAACCGAGCTTTGGTCCCATCTCGCGGATCTTCTCATCCTTGACGACTTCGCGTACCTCGGCGTTCATCTTCTGGATGATCACATCCGGCGTCCCGGTTGGCGCCATCAGCATGAACCAGCCTGAGAAATCAAAGCCCGGAATGGTTTCAGCGGCGGCGGGAACGTCGGGCATGTTGTCGGCGCGCTTGTTGGACGCCAGCGCGAGCGCGCGCAGCGTTCCTTCGCGAATTTGCGTCTCGACGATGGACATGGAGAAGACGCCAACGCCTGCGCGGCCTGCAATCGTGTCTTGCAGTCCGACGTTGATGTTGGGGTAGGGCACGAGAACGAGATTGAGCCCTGCGCGGCGGTTCAGCGCCTGCGCCGTCACGCCAGCAAGGTTGCGCGGCGAGTCCACGGCGATGGAGAGCTTACCTGGGTTCGCCTTGTCGTAGGCGATCAAGTCAGCCAGCGTTTTCACCGGCGTGTCAGGATGCGCGACGATGACCTGGTGGCTGCGCGTGACGAGCGTGACCGGCGCAAAATCCTTGATTGGATCGTAGGTCATTTTTTCGATGAGAAACGGATTGGCGACCATCGCAGCCGACGTGGCGAAGAAGAACGTGTAGCCATCGGGCGCTGCGCGCGCCGCCGCAGTTGCGCCAATGACGTTCGCGCCGCCTGGCTTGTTTTCAATCACCACGCCCTGTCCGAGCCGACGGGCCAGCCGGTCTGCGACCATGCGGGCCATCACGTCCGGGCTGGCGCCTGCGGCCTGCGAGACGATGAGGGTGACGGGCCTCTGGGGCCATGCCTGCGCCGTTGCTGCTCCCGGCAAAGCGACCGCTCCGGCGGCAAGCGCGCTGAGCGCCAGCAAGGTGCGGCGCGACAGTCTCTGTATGGCGTCCATGGATATCCCTCCCGATATTTCCCCGCTGCCCACGGCGGAATTGAACTTTCCGCTGTCGCAGATCAGCGTTGGGGATGGTATGCCATCGGCAAGGGCTTGCAAGGAGAAACGCGCTTTGGACCAGTGGGCGGAAGCAGCGAACTATCAAGTCGTGGTGATTGGCTTTGGACCTGTCGGCGCCGTGGTCGCGAACCTGATGGGCCGCGCCGGGGTCCGCACGCTTGTCATTGACAAGACTCCCGAGGTGTTTCCAAAGCCCCGCGCCATCGCGCTCGACCACGAAATTCTCCGTGTGTTCGACAACATCGGCGCGCTGGACAAGATCGCCCCGTATCTGGAGCCGTTCACCGCCTCGCAACACTTCGGCGTCGATGGCGAGCTAATTCGGCGCATCGATATGGCGCCCGCGCCATATCCGTTGGGCTACGTGCCCTCGCAGGTCTTTCTCCAGCCGCCCGTCGAGGTGGAGCTGCGCAACAATCTTGCGTGTTTTCCATGCGTAGACGTTCGTCTTGGCCTCGACTTCATCAGCTTCACGCAGGACGCTGAAGCGGTCAGCATTGAGGCGCGCAATGGTGATGGCGAAATTGAACGCTTCAAGGGAGCATACCTGATCGGTTGCGATGGCGCATCGTCAGGCGTGCGCCGTGCAGCCGGGCTCGCGCTTGATGATCTTGGTTTTGACGAGCCGTGGCTTGTTGTCGACATTCTCGTCAATGAAAAAGG
>CAIXDD010000006.1 GCA_903918155.1 uncultured Hyphomicrobiales bacterium | reverse complement strand
GCCTTCGGCGTCTCCGCCACCCTCAAGGAATGGCTGAACGTCGCCCGCACGCTGGAGGTTCGCCCCTTCCGCAAGGCGATGACGATCATCCTGCCGGCGGCGGCGCCCACGATCCTCACGGGCATGCGCATCTCCATCGGCATCGCCTGGCTCGTGATCGTGGCGGCGGAAATGCTCGTGGGCGGCACAGGCATCGGTTACTTCGTGTGGAACGAATGGAACAACCTGTCCATCACCAACGTCATCACCGCCATTCTGCTCATCGGCCTCATCGGCATGGTCCTCGACCAGACGTTGGCGCGCGTCGCACGCGCCGTCACTTACCCGGAATGATCCCGTGAACAAGTTCATCTCCATCGAATCCATCGCGCGTCGCTATCCCAAGGCCGGCGGCGGCTCCACCACCATCTTCGAGGATCTCTGGTTCTCGATGGACCGCGGCGAATTCTCCTGCATCATCGGCCATTCGGGATGCGGCAAGACGACCGTGCTCAACGTGCTCGCAGGCCTCGAACTGCCCGACGACGGGGTGACCGTGGTCGACGGGCGCGCCATCGAGGGGCCTTCCCTCGATCGCGCGGTGATCTTCCAGAGCCATGCGCTGCTGCCTTGGCGCAGCGTTCTGGGCAATGTCGCCTATGCGGTCGCCTCCAAATGGCCCGAATGGAGCACGGAGAAGGTGAACGCGCACGCGATGCGCTTCATCGAGAAAGTGGGCCTCAAGGGCGCCGAGCTGAAAAAGCCGGCGGAGCTGTCGGGCGGCATGAAGCAGCGCGTGGGCATTGCGCGCGCGCTCTCCATCGAACCCAAGATCCTGCTGATGGACGAGCCCTTCTCCGCGCTCGACGCGCTCACGCGCGGCTCGTTGCAGGACGAAGTGCGGCGCATCTGCCTTGAGACGGGACAGACCGCTTTCATGATCACCCATGACGTGGACGAGGCGATCTATCTCGCCGACAAGATCGTGCTGATGACCAACGGCCCGCAGGCCATGGTCGCCGAGATCGTCGAGAACCCGCTGCCGCGCGACCGCCGGCGCGTCGACCTGCACAAGGCGGCGGATTTTTATCCGCTGCGCAATCACCTGATCGATTTTCTCGTCACGCGGTCGAAGACCTTCAAGGACGAGATCCCGCAAGGCTACGACAAGCGCCGCCCGCCTGTCGTGCGCCCCTGCGCCGCGCCGCCCACCACGCCGGGCGACGCGCGCAAGGTCGCCTGATTTCCATTCCCCCTTCCGCTTGCAAAGGAGAAAGACATGAAGCGCGAACAGCTCAGCGAAAAGATCCTCGACATCAAGCGCGAGAAAGGCTGGACGTGGCGTCACATCTGCGACGAGATCGGCGGCGTCTCCGACGTTCTGATCGTCGGCGCCCTTCTGGGCCAGATGAAACTCGTGAAGCCGCTGGCCGAGAAGGCCGCGAAACTGTTCGGCCTGTCGGAAGCCGAAAAGCGCATGCTCAACGAAGTGCCCTATCGCGGCACGCAAATGCCGCCCACCGATCCGCTGATCTACCGTTTCTATGAAATGGTGATGGTCAATGGTCCCGCGTGGACGGCGCTGATCGAGGAGGAATTCGGCGACGGCATCATGTCGGCCATCGATTTCGACTTTCAGATGGAGCGCCTGGCCAATCCCAAGGGCGACCGCGTGAAATTCGTCATGTCGGGCCCAGGCGCTCCATCTGGAAGTCGAAATCGATGGCCGACATGATGCCGTCGCCGAATTCCTCCTCGATCAGCGCCTTCCACGCGGGACCATTGACCATCACCAT
>CAIXDD010000005.1 GCA_903918155.1 uncultured Hyphomicrobiales bacterium | reverse complement strand
GGACCCGTTCAGGATGTCTTTGCTTTTCCTGGGCGTGATCATGGGGCTTGTGCTCGGCATTCTGCCGGGTATCGGCGGCTTGGCCGGCACGGCGCTGCTGCTGCCATTTACTTTCAACATGGACCCTTATGCGGCCATGGCGCTCCTCCTCGGCTTGGGGGCGACCACCGCAACAGGTGACCCCATCCCCGCCATTCTGTTTGGCGTTCCAGGTGGTGCCGGTTCAGCGGCAACCGTTCTGGACGGCCTGCCCATGGCAAAACGCGGCGAAGCCTCGCGCGCTCTGAGTGCCGCTTACATGTCGTCCATGATGGGCGGCATTTTCGGCGCAGCCCTGATGGCTCTGCTGCTGCCGGTCCTAAGACCGATCATGCTATACATAGGATCACCAGAACTATTGGCATTCGCCGTCTTAGGCATATCGATGGTGGCCGTGCTTTCGGGCAGCGCGCCACTTCGCGGTCTGGCGGCGGGCTGCATCGGTCTGATGATCTCGATGGTCGGCTCGGACCCCCAGACGGGTACGCTGCGCTGGACCCTCGACAGCCTCTACCTGTGGGAAGGCGCTCCGCTCGTTCCGATCGTGCTCGGCCTCTTCGCTTTGCCTGAGCTGGCCGACCTCTCCATCGCCCGCACGGCCATCGCCGGCGACATGACCCGCACCGACCGGCGCGGCATGTGGCAGGGCGCGAAGGATTGCTTCGAACATTGGTGGCTGGTGTTGCGCTGCTCGTGGCTCGGCGCTGCGCTTGGCGCGGTTCCCGGCATCGGCGGCGCGGTCGTCGACTGGCTGGCCTATGGCCACGCCATGCGCACCGAAAAGGGCGCGGCCCAGACCTTCGGTCGCGGCGACGTGCGCGGCGTGATCGCGTCCGAATCGGCCAACAACTCGCGTGAGGGCGGCGCCCTCGTGCCGACCGTGGCGTTCGGCGTGCCCGGCTCCGCCGGCATGGCGATCCTCATGGGCGCGTTCATGATCCACGGCCTCGTTCCGGGACCGGACATGCTGTCGAAGCATCTCCACATCACCTATGCGATGGTGTGGTCGGTGGCGCTCGCCAACATCGTCGGCGCAGGTCTCTGCTACCTGTTCTCGGAATGGTTCGCGCGTCTGGCGACGTTGCGCTACACGCTGATCATGCCGGCGACGCTCGGCATCATCTACATCGGCGCCTTCCAGGGTAACCGTAACTGGGGCGACCTGTGGACGCTGCTCATCTTCGGCATGCTCGGCTGGACGATGAAGCAGATGAAGTTCCCGCGTCCTCCGCTGGTCCTGGGCCTCGTGCTCGGAGAGATTGTGGAGCGTTACCTCTTCATCTCCATCCAGCGTTACGGCGTCTCCTGGTTCCAGCGTCCGATCGTCATGGGTCTGTTCGCGCTCGCGCTCCTCGGCCTGTTGCGGCCGCTGATCGCGGACGTGCGCGGTCACGGCGGCGTGAAGGGCATGTTGACGGGCTTCGGCGCGCCGCGCTTCCGTCCTCAGAACCTCTTCTCGGTGTTCCTGATCGGCGTGCTCGGTTTCATGGTGTGGCAAGCCACCGCGTGGAACTTCAGCGCCAAGATCGTTCCGCTGATCGTGGGCGGCCTTGCGCTGTTCTTCTGCTCGATCAGCCTGCTCAACGACATTTTCCGCAAGCCGGACGATCAGGTTGAAGTGGGTCTGGCGGCGGTCGCGCAGGCGTCCGTCGAGAAGGCGGCCGAGACGAAGATCCACATGGACCTTGAGTCTGACACCGCGCATGTTCCGGTGCATCAGATCGCGGTGCGCGCGGCCATCTTCTTCGGCTGGCTGCTCGCCTTCATGGGCTCCATGGCCGTCATCGGCCTGATCCCGACGGTGCCGCTGTTCGTGATCATCTACATGCGCATCGAGGCGCCCGAGCGGTGGGGCGTCGTCGTTCCCTACGCCGTGCTGCTGACGGTGTTCATCTGGATCGTGTTCGACCAGCTGCTCACCATCCCCTGGCCGCCCACCTATCTCGGCGGCTGGTTCCCGGCGCTGAAGGGCCTCGTCCCCTCGGTCTGACCGGAGCGAAACCAACGGAAGCGGCCGGGCGAAAGCCCGGCCGTTTCTTTTTTGCGACGATTCGCGGCGTCGCACTTCACGCTTGCGGCGCGGGGCTTTTTCCGCGAATCCTGCGCAGACGAAAACATGGGGGGAAGGAATGAAGGCCGCCGTCTTTCACGAATACGGACCGCCGGAGGTTCTGCGCTATCATGACGTCGCCGATCCCGCGCCGCGCGCGGGCGAAGTGCGCATCAAGGTTCATGCGGCGACGGTCAATCGCGTGCTCGACGTCGCGTTGCGGCGCGGCGCGCAGCCCCAGCGCGCGCCCGTCATGCCCTGCATTCCCGGCGTGGATTGCGCAGGCGTGATCGATGCGGTCGGCCCCGGCGTCACGCGCTGGAAAGTCGGCGACCGCGTGGCCGCCGCCGGCACGATGCCGGTCGACGTCGTGGCCGAAGACGGGCTCGACGCCTATAAGGGCCCGAAGGGCATGATGGGCATCAAGCGTCCGGGCGGCTTCGCGGATCTCGTCTGCATTCCCTCCGCCGTCGTGCGCGCGTTGCCCGCCAATCTCAATTTCCATGAGGCGGCGGTGGTGATGCGCCATGTGCCGACCGCGTGGAACCTGCTCGTCAACATCGCGAAACTGCAAAAGGACGAATGGGCGCTCATCATGGGCGCCAGCGGAAACCTCGGCGCCATCGGCATCCAGATCGCCAAGAACGTGATCGGCGCGAAGGTCATCTGCACGGCGGGCTCGCGCGCGCGCGCCGACGTCGGGCTTGCGCTGGGCGCGGACGTCGCCGTGGATTATGCGACGCAGGACATTCTCGCCGAGATCATGAAGGCGACCGGCGGCAAGGGCGTGAACGTGCTCTACGACAACATCGCCAATCCGAACGTCCTGCCGCAGGCGTTCCACGGCATCGGCATGGACGGCCGCCTCGTCACCGCCGGCGCCCATGGCGGGCCGAACGTGTCGATCGATTTCTTCCACCTCTATGACAAGCGCATCATGATCAAGGGCTCGCCCGGCTCGCGCGAAGGCGATCTGCCGGCCTGTTTCGAGGCGGCGGCCAGCGGCAAGATCAAGGTGCAGATCGCCCATGTCCTGCCCTTGTCCAAGGCGGCGGACGCCCATCGCATGATCGAGGGCGATTCCGGCATGGGCAAGATCGTTCTCGATCCCACTCTGGGCTGAGGGCGGCGATCAAAGAAAAAAAGCCCCGGAGGCGGCCTCCGGGGCTTTACGTTGCGCGGGACCTGCGATCACTCGGCGAGGATTTTCTGCATCCGCTCGATCACGCCCTGGTCGGCGCTCGCCGTCTGCGCGACGATCTTGGCCAGCTCCTCGCCGCTCAACGGCTCGAAATCGAGTTTCGCCTTGCTCACTTCCGCAAGCAGTTCGGGGTCTTTCATGGCGGCGTCGAAGGCCTTGCGCAGCGCGGCGACGCGGTCGGCGGGCAGGCCCGGGGGCGCGATGATGAAGCGGCCCAGCTCCGCGCTGCTGACCGCGAAGGTCAGGAGATTGCGGTCGGCGTCCGTCTTGGCCAATTCCACCAGCGTGGGCACGTCTTTCAGCTCGGGCGAACGCTGCGTGACATATTGAACGAGCAGGACGGCCTTCTTGTCGGTCAGCCAGTCCATGCGCGTGCTCTTCATCGTGTTCCACGAGGTGAGCGCGCCGTCCACTTCGCCGCGTTCGACGGCGAGCAGGCCGTCGGTCGAGCCCGGGAAGCCGCGGATGATCTTGAACTTCGTGCCGAACACGTCGTTCATGATGCGCGGATAGGTGTCGGAGGGCGAGCCCGGTCCGGTGCTGGCCACGGGCACTTCGGCCAGGCGCGCGCCGTCCAGCGTGGCGCCCTTCGACTTGGTGGAGAGCACGTGCACCTCGATATTGGAGGTCACGCGGCCGATCCAGTTGAACTCGACGGCCTTGAATTGCACGCCCTTGGCCTTGAGCGCCTCGTCCATCGCCATGGTCTGCGAGACGATGCCGAGCGCCGTGCCGTCCTTGGGGGCGACCCGATAGAGCCAGTTCGCCGCCGTCAGCGATCCCGCGCCCGGCATGTTGGAGGCGACCACGTTCGGCTGGCCGGGGATATGTTTGCCGATGTAGCGGGAGACCATGCGGCCGAACAGGTCATAGGTGCCGCCCGGCGAGAAGCCGATATAGACGGTCACGTTCTTGCCCTTGAAGAAGTCCTCGGCGCCCTGCGCGAGCGCCGCGGAGCCCGAGAGCGCCAGCGCGAGCGCGCCGGCCAGCGCCGATGTCCGCGAGGCGCGCAAGCGTGACTTGGTGATCTGAGGCAAGCGCATGGCGAGTTTCCTTCCACTCATGTTCTGGTGAACGGTCAATTGGTTCGGCTCAGGCCATAAGGCAAGGGGCATGGGCGGGCAAGCTCGGCCTGTCCCGCCCGCCGGAGCGCCGCCGCGCGGACTTGATCCCTCGCGGACTTTGGTCTCGCGGACTTTGGCTCCTCGTGGACTTTGGCTCCTTGTGGACTTGGGGCGCGTGGACTTGGGGCGCGCGGGGCTGATAAGATTCGGCGCGTGCGGCGCCGCGCTGCGGGCCCGCCGGAATGCGTCCAGGGAGGGAATATGGTTTCGCACGTTTCGATGCGCGCGCTCGCGCTTGCTGTCACCGGCCTGCTCGCCGCCCAGACCGTTCAGGCGCAGGCGCCGGCCGATTTCTACCGGGGCAAGGCCGTCAATGTGCTCATCGGCGTGGGCGTGGGCGGCGAATACGACCTGCACGCCCGCGTGGTCGCCCGCCATATCGGCAAGCATATTCCCGGCGCCCCCGCCATGGTGCCGCAGAACATGACCGGGGCCGGCGGCGCCAAGATGGCGGCCTATCTGGCCGACGTCGCGCCCAAGGACGGCACGAATATCGGCATGCTCGCCAATAATTTCCCCGCCATGCAGGCGGCGGGCGTGGACGTGATCCGCTTCGATCTGGGCAAGTTCCAGTGGATCGGCTCGATCTGCCCCACGGTCGAGACGATGACCGTCTGGACCAAGACCGCCGGGGTCTCCTCCATCGAGGAGGCGCGGGCGCGGGAGGTCGTCGCCGGCGCCAGCGGGCGCGGCGCGATCACCGAGTCCTTCCCCGCCATGCTGAACGAATTCGTCGGCACGAAATTCAAGATCGTCACGGGCTATCCCGGCGGCAATGAGATCAATCTCGCCATGGAGCGCGGCGAGGTGCAGGCGCGCAACAACACCTGGTCGAGCTGGAAAGTCACCAAGCCCGAATGGATCAAGAACGGCGACATCAAGATCCTCGCCTATGCCGGCCCCAAGCCGAACGATCTGCCCGGCGTGCCGGACGTCACCGCGCTCGTGAAGAGCGACGACGACCGGCGCATCGTCGAGCTGATCGTCTCCGGCACGCGGCTCGGCCGGCCGCTGGCTTTCGCAGGCGGCGTGCCCGACGATCGGGTGAAGGCGATGCGCGAGGCTTTCATGGCGACCATGAAGGACGAGGATTTCTTGAAGGAAGCCGCGCAGATGAAAATCGAGGTCGATCCCGTGCGGGGCGAGGACATGCAGAAGGTCGTGGCCGACGTTCTGGCGACGCCCAAACATCTGGCCGCCCGCGCGCGCGCCCTGATCGAATGAGCGCAAGGCTTGCAGGGCGCTGACGCGCGCGCTGCGGCGCGCGGCGCGCGGCGTGCGGACGAGGGATGAGGGGGCGGCGATGGCGGAAACCTTCAAGGGGCGGCGCGAGGACGCGCGGCTGGTCACCGGGCGGGGACGCTATACGTCCGACGTGTCCTTGCCCGATCAGGCCTATGGCTATTTCCTGCGCGCCGACCGCGCCCATGCGCAGATCGTCGCGCTCGACGCCGGCGCAGCGCGCGCCCATCCCGACGTGCTCGGCGTCTTCACGGGCGTCGAGGCGCGCGAGGCGGGCTTTGCGCCCATTCCCCCGCTGGTGAAATTTCCCGGCGTGGGCGGCATGAAACTGCGCGAGACCGGCCGCGACGTGCTCGCCATCGAGCGCGTGCGCCATTCCGGCCAGCCGCTCGCCTTCGTCGTCGCGCGCACGCTCGCCGCCGCCATGGACGCGGCCGAATTGATCGAAGTGGAGCTGCGCGACCTGCCTGTCGTGATGGATGCGCGCGCGGCGCTGTCGCCCGGCGCGCCGCAGCTTTACGACGACGTGCCCGGCAATCTCGCCTTCGATTACGAATATGGCGACCGCGCGAAGACGCAGGCCGCTTTCGCCGCCGCCGCCCATGTCACGACATTGCGCGTCGAGGCGCCGCGCATCATCGGCAATCCCATGGAGCCGAAAGCCTGCGTCGCCGCTTATGACGCCGCCGCCGATCGTTACGACGTCTATGCGCCCACGCAAGGCGTCACGCTCATGCGGCCGGGCCTCGCCGCCGCCATGGGCCTGCCCGAGAGCAAAATTCGCGTCACCGCCTGGG
>CAIXDD010000004.1 GCA_903918155.1 uncultured Hyphomicrobiales bacterium | reverse complement strand
TTGCCGTTGGCCGCCGCGCGCGCATAGACATAGGCCGCGATCTGCGTGGAGCCCACGAAGCCCACGCCCGCGACGTCGGGATCGTCGAGCAGGGCGTCCACCGCCTCCTTGTCGCCGTTCACCACATTGAACACGCCCGGCGGCAAGCCTGCCTCCAGCATGAGTTCGGCGAGGCGCAGCGGCACGCTGGGGCAACGCTCCGAAGGCTTGAGCACGAAGGCGTTTCCGCAGGCGATGGCGGGCGCGAATTTCCACATCGGGATCATGGCGGGGAAATTGAACGGCGTGATCCCGGCGACCACGCCGAGCGGCTGGCGCATGGAATAGACGTCGATGCCCGGGCCGGCGCCTTCGGTGTATTCGCCCTTCATGAGATGGGGAATCCCGCAGACGAATTCGGCCACCTCCACCCCGCGCTGGATGTCGCCCTTGGCGTCGGCGACGGTCTTGCCATGTTCGCGGGCGAGCAAGTCGGCGAGCGCCTCGTTCTCGCGCTCCATCAGCTGCAGGAAGCGGGCGAAGACGCGCGAGCGCCGCTGCGGATTTGTGGCGGCCCATGCGGGCTGGGCGGCCTTGGCGTTGGCGACGGCGGCGCGCACCTCGGCCGCGCTCGCCAGCGGCACGCGCGAGATCGTCTCGCCGGTCATGGGCTGGTAGGCGTCCGCGAAGCGGCCGGACGCGCCGGCGACCGATCGGCCGCCGACGAAATGCTTGATCTCGCGCATGGGGTCTTCCTCCGTTCGACCAAACTAGCCGGACGAAGGAAGCCTGTCATCGGGCCGCCTGAACCGGGCCGCAAGAACCGGGCCGCAAGACCCGGACGGCCCGGCCGCCTTCAGGCCGCGCGCTTCTCGCGGCGCGGATTGGGCGCGCAGGAGACGATGGTGAAGCGCGTGAACGCCTCATGACGGCTGGCGCCGGTCTGGTCGCGCCAGACGCCCTCCGCCTCCTCGTAGCTCGCGAAGGGGCCAAGCGCGCGGCCTGCGCCCGCCACGAGCTGGTTGAACCGCTGGTCGGCGTATTCGCCGCCGATGACCCAATATTGCGTCGGCATGATCTGCTCCTGTGGTTTGCGAGGGAGGTGCGGGAGGGGGCGCGTCACTCGGCGGCGACGCGGGCGTGGAATTGCTCAGTCTCGGTGGAGCCCGCCATGGCGGTGGTGGAGGACTGGCCGCCCGAGATCGCCAAAGCGACCGCGTCGAAATAGCCGGTGCCCACTTCGCGCTGATGGCGAATGGCGGTGAAGCCCTTCTCCTGCGCGGCGAATTCGCGCTGCTGCATCTCCGAATAGGCGCCCATGCCGCGCTGGCCGTAGCCGCGCGCCAGCTCGAACATCGACAGATTGAGCGCGTGGAAGCCCGCCAGCGTGACGAACTGGAAGCGATAGCCCATGTCGGCGATCTGCTCCTGGAAGGTCTCGATGTTCGATTCGTCGAGCTTCGCGCGCCAGTTGAACGAAGGCGAGCAATTATAGGCCAGCAGCCGGTCGGGATGGCGGGCCTTCATCTCCTGCGCGAATTCGCGCGCTTCGCCGAGATCGGGCTCCGACGTCTCCCACCAGATGAGGTCGGCGTAGGGCGCATAGGCGAGCCCGCGCGCGATGGCGTGTTCGACCGAATGGGAATTCCCCTGTTTCAGGCGATAGAAGCCCTCGGGCGTGCGGCTGTCGCGGTCGATGAAGGGATGGTCCGTCTCGTCCACGTCGGAGGTGATGAGCGTGGCGGAATGGGCGTCCGTGCGCGCCATGAGCACCGTGTCGACGCCGCAGACGTCGGCGGCGAGCCGCGCCGCATTGAGCGTGCGCTGGAACGTCTTGGTGGGCACCAGAACCTTGCCGCCGAGATGGCCGCATTTCTTTTCCGAGGCGAGCTGGTCTTCGAAATGGACGCCGGCCGCGCCCGCCTCGATCATGGATTTCATCAGCTCGAAGGCGTTGAGCGGGCCGCCGAAACCGGCTTCCGCATCCGCCACGATCGGCGCGAACCAATATGTGGACGAATCGCCCTCCATTTTCGCGATCTGGTCGGCGCGCTGGAGCGTGTTGTTGATGCGCTTCACCACGTCCGGAACGGAGGAGGAGGGATAAAGCGACTGGTCGGGATACATCTGGCCCGCGTTATTGGCGTCCGCCGCCACCTGCCAGCCGGAGAGATAGATCGCCTCAAGCCCGCCCTTGACCTGCTGCATCGCCTGGCCCGCAGTGAGGGCACCCAGGCAGTTCACGTACGGCTCGGTGTTGACGAGCTTCCACAGCTTCTCGGCGCCGAGGCGCGCG
>CAIXDD010000003.1 GCA_903918155.1 uncultured Hyphomicrobiales bacterium | reverse complement strand
GCCGGCGCCGGGCATGTTTTGCACCACGATGTTCGGATCGCCCGGAATATGACGCTTGAGATGCGGCACGAAGGCGCGAACCAGCGTGTCGGCGGAGCCGCCTGCGGCCAGTCCCACAAGCACAGTGAGGGTCTTGCCTGCATAAACGTCGCTCGATTGCGCGTGCGCGGGCGCGGCGAGGCCGGCCGCAAGGCATGTGACGCTCGACGCGACGAGCGCGCGGTGGATCGAATTCATCTGCTCCCTCCTTGATGATGTTGCGGACAGCGTGCGGCGCGCGGACGCGCGATCAGGTCTTCGGCGCTTCGGGCGTGTAAAGCGCCTCCATTTTCTGCCAGTCGGAAAAGCGCAGGATTTCGAGATATTCCGCCATGGAGGCGGCGCCTGCGCCCGCCTTCGCGGGATCGCCCGTCTCGCGCAGGGCGCGCAGAAAGCCGCGCATGCCGGGAATGGCGGCCAGCAAGGCGAAGACCGAGCAGGAGAGCAGGCGATAGCCGCCGATTCCCTCCAGCGCGGCCGCATCGAGCGGCGGCACGCTGCCCGTGGGCGTGACATTGTAGAGCAGCGGCGCATCGACTTCGCGGGCGATTGCCCGCGTCTCCTCCAGCGTGCGCGGCCCTTCCACGAAGATCACGTCGGCGCCTGCGCGGCGATAGGCCTGCGCGCGGCGGATCGCCGGCTCCAGCCCTTCCACCGCGCGCGCATCGGTGCGCGCGACGATGCACAGGTCGTCGTCGCGGCGCGCATCGAGCGCGGCCTTGATCTTCATCTCCATGGCGGCGGCGGGAATGACCTTCTTGCCGTCGAGCATGCCGCAGCGCTTGGGCGTCGCCTGATCCTCGATCATGATGGCGGCCACGCCCGCGCGTTCGAACTCCATCACCGTGCGGCGCACGCTGAGCGCGTCGCCATAGCCGGTGTCGGCGTCCGCGAAGACGGGAAGGCCGCTGGCGGCGGCGATGCGGCCCGCGTTCTCCGCATTCTCGCTCATGGTGAGCAGGCCCACGTCCGGCGCGCCGATGCGCATGGCGGAGCCGGCATTGCCGGAGCTCATGATGGTCTCGAACCCTTCATGCGCGCACAGGCGCGCGGAGAAGGCGTCGCCGACGCCAGGCATCAGCGTCACCGTCTTGCGCACCAGCAGCGCGCGAAAACGGCTCGTCGGCTTGTCCGCGTGCGACATATGGCTCCCGCTCGTTTCTTCCGATGAGCGGAACATAGGGGCGTAAGCCGGGCAGTCAATACGCGCGCGCGACCCTACCGGCCGGCGGCGGTCACGAAATCGAGCAGCGGGGCGGAGAAGCGCTCGTCCTGCGTGCCGATGCTGCAGATGCAGGAGAAGTGATTGTGATCGTCGAGGCGCAGGAAGCGCGGGGGATGTCCGTCGCGCCGCGTGAGCGCGCGCGCCAATTCGAAGCCCGGCGTGGCGAGCGGCGTGGGATCAAGCTCCGCGATGCTCACCAGAACGGGGATCTTCGTTCCCGCGACATGGGAGACGGCGGAGCGCCGCTCGAACGTCGTCTCGTCGCTTCCGAAATATTGCGCCACATTGGGCCGCATTTCGCTGGCGCGCAGCACATACAGGCCGCTGGCGAGCACGGCGGCGGCGACCTCTTCATGGCCGCGCAATTCGGGATCGAACAGGTAAGAGGCCGCATGGGCCGCGCCCGCCGAATGTCCGAACAGCGTGACGCGCGCGGGATCGCCGCCGAATTCTTCGGCATGCGCCTTCACCCAGGCGATTGCGGCCTTCACGTCCTGCGCGGCGCAAGGCCATGTGAAGTCGGGCGCGAGACGATAATTCGCGGTGACGCCGATCACGCCGCGCCGCGCGAAGAAGCGGCCGACATTGCCGAAAAAGGTCGCGTCCTGACGTTTGTCGCCGCCCGTGAATCCGCCGCCGGGAATATAGATGGCGATGGGCGCGCGCTTTGCGCCCTTGGCGCGATAGAGATCGAGCTGCTGGCGCGGATGCGCGCCATAGGCGACGTCGAGCTGCGTCTCGACATCCGCGCCCGCCTCGATGAGCGGCGCGAACATC
>CAIXDD010000002.1 GCA_903918155.1 uncultured Hyphomicrobiales bacterium | reverse complement strand
CGCAGGAGGGCGAGACCAGCGTCGAGGACCGCGTGCAGGGCCGTGTGGTCTTCCCCAACAAGGACCTCGACGATCTCGTGCTGCTGCGCTCCGACGGCACGCCCACCTATATGCTCGCCGTCGTCGTGGACGATCACGACATGGGCGTGACCCATATCGTGCGCGGCGACGACCATCTCACCAACGCCGCGCGCCAGACGCATATCTATCAGGCCATGGGCTGGAACGTGCCGGTGATGGCGCATATCCCGCTCATTCACGGCTCGGACGGCGCCAAACTCTCCAAGCGCCATGGCGCGCTGGGCGTGGACGCCTATCGCGCGCTCGGCTATCTGCCAGCCGCGCTGCGCAATTACCTCGTGCGCCTGGGCTGGAGCGCGGGCGACAAGGAGATTTTCTCCACGCAGGAGATGGTCGAGGCGTTCGATCTGCCGCAGATCGGCCGCTCGCCGGCGCGTTTCGACTTCGCGAAACTCGAAAGCGTGAACGGCCATTACATGCGCGCCATGGCCGACGCGGACCTGCTGCAGGCCCTGCTCGACACCCTGCCCTTCCTCGACAAGGGCGCGGCCCTCGCCGCCAAACTCGACGATCCCGCCCGCGGGGACGGCCTGCGCGCCCAATTGCGCGCCGCCATGCCGGGCCTGAAGGAGCGCGCGAAGACGCTCGTCGAATTGCTCGACGGCGCTTTCTATCTCTACGCCGACCGCCCGCTCCCGCTGGAGCCGAAGGCCGCGGACCTGCTCGCCCAGGGCGGGGCCGCCCATGTGGCGGCGCTCGCGCCGAAGCTCGAAGCCCTGCCCGACTGGACGGCGGCGGCGGCGGAGGCGGTCGTGCGCGCCTATAGCGAAGAGATCGGCGCGAAACTGGGCGCCGTGGCGCAGCCCCTGCGCGCGGCGCTCACGGGCCGCACGACCTCGCCCGGCGTGTTCGACGTTCTTGAAACGCTGGGCCGCGCGGAGAGCATCGCGCGCCTGCGCGACCAGGCCCGCTGAGGGCCGGCGCCCACGGAAGCGCGCCGCCAGACAATGGGCCTAGTGCTAAAGGCGAAGCGGGCGAAAAGCGCCTGCGGAACGGGCGGAAAGCGCAATCAAGCGGCGCCTGCGCAACCCGCCCGCCCATCGCGCGTTCCGCTGCGCGCCGCAAAGCGCAGTCTGCGCCCGGAATGAGCGGCGCACATTGGGGCGCAGGCGCATTCGGCATATGGGAAGGCTTGAACAGCCCCCGCCGATCGGATAGCAAGCCAAGGCGTCGCGCAACGAACGCGGGACGGCGACAGTCCCGTTTTTCGGAGCCTGCGCCGCCAACCATGAGGGCATGTGACATGACGAAGTCCGCTAACATCACCATCGGCGACAAGACGGTCGACGTGCCCGTCAAAAGCGGCTCGATCGGTCCCGACGTCATCGACATCGGCAAGCTCTACGGGCAGACCGGCGCCTTCACCTACGATCCCGGCTTCATGTCGACGGCGAGCACCGAATCCGCGATCACCTATATCGACGGCGACGCCGGCGTTCTTCTCTATCGCGGCTATCCGATCGAACAGCTCGCCGAACATGGCGACTTCCTCGAGACCTGCCACCTGCTGCTGCATGGCGAGCTGCCGACCGCTGCGCAGAAGACGGATTTCGATTTGCGCGTGACGCGCCACACGATGGTCCACGAACAGATGGCCCGCTTCTTCCAGGGCTTCCGCCGCGACGCGCATCCGATGGCGGTGATGGTGGGCTGCGTGGGCGCGATGGCCGCCTTCTATCACGATTCCACCGACATCAACGATCCGCACCAGCGCATGGTCGCCTCCATGCGCATGATCGCGAAAATGCCGACGCTGGCGGCGATGACCTATAAATATTCCATCGGCCAGCCCTTCGTGTATCCGAAGAACGATCTCGACTACGCCTCGAACTTCCTGCGCATGTGCTATGCGGTTCCCTGCGAGGAGTACAAGGTCAATCCGATCATCGCGCGCGCGCTCGACCGCATCTTCATCCTGCATGCCGATCACGAGCAGAACGCCTCCACCTCCACGGTGCGTCTGGCGGGCTCGTCGGGCGCCAATCCCTTCGCCTGCATCGCCGCCGGCATCGCCTGCCTCTGGGGCCCGGCCCATGGCGGCGCCAATGAGGCCGCGCTCGCCATGCTCGCCGAAATCGGCGACGTGAAGAACATTCCCGCCTTCATCTCCCGCGTGAAGGACAAGAAGGACCACACTCGCCTCATGGGCTTCGGCCATCGCGTGTACAAGAACTACGATCCGCGCGCCAAGCTGATGCAGAAGGCCTGCCACGAAGTGCTCGCCGAAATGGGCATGAAGGACGATCCGCTGCTCGAAGTCGCCATGGAGCTGGAGCGCATCGCCCTCAGCGACGAATATTTCGTCGAGCGCAAGCTCTATCCCAATGTCGATTTCTATTCGGGCATCACGCTGAAGGCGATGGGCTTCCCCGTCTCCATGTTCACCGTTCTCTTCGCGGTCGCGCGCACGGTGGGCTGGATCGCCCAGTGGAAGGAGATGATCGAGGATCCCTCGCAGAAGATCGGTCGCCCGCGCCAGCTCTATATCGGCGAGCCGCGGCGCGATTACGTGCCGATCATCAAGCGCTGATCCTGCGCTCCTGACGGAAGGGCCGCCCCCGGGGCGGCCCTTTTCTTTTGCGCGGGAACGAACCGAGCCCTGACGAACCGAGCCCTGACGAACGAAGCGGTGACGAAGATGCGAACGCCCGTCGCTGACGCCCTGACCGATTTCGCCCGCCGCTTTTCCTGCGACGCCATGAGCGCTCAGGCCCGCGAGCGCGCGCGCCTCGTTCTGCTCGACACGCTGGGCTGCGCGCTCGCCGCGCGCCCGCACAAGATCGGCCGCCTCGTCGTCGCGCAGGCGCGCGCGGCTGGCGGCGCCCCGCAGGCGAGCCTCATCGGCGGAGGCCGCGCGACCGCGCTGCAGGCGGCCTTCGCCAATGGCGCGCTCGCCAATGCGGTCGATTTCGACGAGGGCTCCCATGTCGCGACATTCGCCTTGCCCGCCGCGCTCGCCATGGCGCAACGCCAGCGCGCCAGCGGCGCCGCGTTTTTCGAGGCCTTCGTCGTCGCCTTCGAGGCGGGAACCCGGCTGAAGGACAGCATCGACGCGCGCGCCGGCGACGACTCGCTGGCCGCGCGCGGCTTCTGGAGCGTGGGCGTGATCGGCCCCGTCGCCAGCGCGCTTGCGGCCGCGCGGCTGTTGCGCCTTGACGACGCGCGCACCCGCGCCGCGCTCAGCCTCGCCGCCTGCGCCGGCGGTGGCCTGCGCCTACAATTGGGCGCGCCCGCCAAGGCGCTGCATTCGGGTCAGGCTGCGCGCGCGGGCTGCGAGGCGGCCCTGCTCGCCGCTGACGGCGTGAGCGGCGATCCGCGCGCGCTCGATCACCCGCAAGGCTTGCTGGCGGCTTTCGCCGCGCCCCGGGGCGTGGACGGCGCGCCTTTCGTGGCGATGAACGCGGGCGAACTGGCCTTCGACGCGCCCACGAAGATCAAGGCCATGCCCGTTTGCACGCCCATCGCGCCCGCGCTCGACGCGGCCATCGCGCTGGCGCGCGCCCATGACCTGCGCGCGGACGACATCGCCGCCGCCCATGTCGATTTCCAGCGCGGCTCGCTGTTTCGCGACCTGCCGCCCGATGAGGATTCGGCGCCCTTCTGCGCGCCCTTTCTCGTCGCCGCCGCGCTCGCGCGCCGTCAGGCGACGCTGGCGGAAACAAGCGGGCCGGCGTTGCAGGACGCGCAGATCCTCGCGCTCGCCGCGCGCGTGCGTCATGCGCCGGGCGAGAGCCTGACGCTGGACATGCGCGACGGCCGGCGCTTCACGCAAAAGCTCGCCGGCGTGCGTCGTCTGACGGGAGCCGACGAGGTGATCGCGAAATTCCGCGCCTGCGCAGCGGGCGCGCTCGACGAGCCGGACGCGCAGGCGCTGCTTGCGCGCGCGATGCGCGTGGACGCCCTCGCGGAGCTCTGCGACCTGTAGCGGCCGCGCCTAGCGCCGCGCGCACAGGCGCAGCACCTCGCGCGCGGCCGCAGCGCTGGGCGCTTCGTCCTGCGGCAGGCGCATCAAGCCGTCGAGCCGCGCCAGCGCGGCGACTTGCGCGTCGCGCTGCGGGCCGCCGAGAACGAGCGGAACGAGCGCGTCGGCGAGGCGCTGCGGCGTGCATTCCTCCTGCAGCAATTCGGGGATCGCATTGTCGCCCAGCACGAGATTGGGCAGGACGATGGATTGCGCCACGACGAGCCGTCGCGCCAGCGCCGCCTCCACGCCCGAGACGCGATAGGCCACCACCATCGGCGCCTGCGCAAGCGCCAGCTCCAGTGTGACCGTGCCCGACGCCGCAAGCGCCGCGCGCGCCTGCCGGAAGGCGGCGAATTTCTCCGCCTCGCCGAGGAGAACGCGCGGCGCGACAGGCCAGCTCATCGCCTTCGCGCGCACCAGCGGCTCCACATGCGCAAGCGTCGGCAGCGCCACGTCCACAGGCCCCACGCGCGCGGCGACCAGCGCCAGCGCCGCGCCGAAATCATCCATCAGGCGCTCGACCTCGCTGCGCCGCGACCCCGGCAGCGCGACGATCAGCGGCGGCCCGCCAGCGCCCGCAGGCGCCGATTGGGCGCGCAGATCCGCGAGACGCTCGATCAAGGGATGGCCGACATAGACGCAAGGCGGCCCGCCGAGCCGCGCATGGGCGCCCGGTTCGAAGGGCAGCAAGGCGAGCACTTCGTCGACATAGGCGCGCATCTTGCGCGCGCGCCCCGGCCGCCAGGCCCAGACGGACGGGCTCACGTAATCGATGATCGGCAGGTCGGGCGCGGCCTTGCGCACGCGGCGCGCGACGCGATGGGTGAAATCGGGCGAGTCGATGATGACGAGCGCATGCGGAGGCTGCGCGATCACCGCCTCCGCCGTTTCGCGGATGCGCCGCAGCAAAAGCGGCAGCCTCTTCACCACGGGCAGAAACCCCATCACGGCGATGTCGTCCATGGGAAAGAGCGAGCGCAGGCCCTCGCCCGCCATCGCCTCCCCGCCCACGCCGCGCAGGCGCACGCCCGGACAGGCGGCGCGCAGCGCGCGCATCAGCTTGAAACCGAGCTGGTCGCCGGAGGGCTCGCCCGCGACGATGAACACGTCGCGCGGGGCGTCCCCGCCCCCGCCCATCTTCAATCCGCCTTGGGCGTGCAGATCGCCCGCTCGCCGCCGTCGCGGATGAAATCGAGAATTTCATGCACCTGCGGATGAGCGGCGAATTCGCTCGCCACATCCTCGACGCGCTCCTTCAGCGTGCCCTCTTCCGCAAAGAGCAGCCGATAGGCGCGGCGCAAGTCGTGGATCGCCTCGCGCGAAAAGCCGCGCCGGCGCAGGCCCACGAGATTGAGCCCGGCCAGATGCGCGCGATTGCCCAGCGCCATGCCATAGGGAATGAGATCGTTCTCAAGGCCCGTGAGGCCGCCGACGAACGCATGCGCGCCCACGCGCGCGAATTGGATGACCGCCGCCCCGCCCCCGCAAATGACATAATCGCCCAACGTCACATGGCCCGCGATCATGACATTGTTCGACAAGATCACATGGTCGCCGATGCGGCTGTCGTGGCCCACATGCGAATTGGCGAGAAAGGCGCAATGATCGCCCACCGACGTCTCCATCGTCCCGCCTTCGGTGCCGGGATTCATCGTCACGCCTTCGCGCAAGAGACAATCGGCGCCGATGCGCAGCGTGGAGGGCTCGCCGCGATATTTCAGATCCTGCGGCTGATGGCCGATGGAGGCGAAGGGGAAGATGCGCGTGCGCGCCCCCACGCTCGTGCGCCCATGCACGACGACATGGGAGACAAGCTCCACGCCCTCGCCCAGCTCCACATGCGGGCCCACATGGCAGAAGGGGCCGATGCGCACGCCCGCGCCAAGCTGCGCGCCGCTTTCGACGATCGCGGTGGGATGAATCACAGGCTGCGCGCTCATGAGGGCCTCATCAATCCTTGGCGCCGACGTCGCCCACCAGCATGGCGCTCAACTCCGCCTCGCAGACGAGCACGCCGTCGACCTTCGCCTCGCCGCGGTACCACCACATATTGCGCCGGCGATTGAGCCGCTTCATGTGGAACTCCACGCGGTCGCCGGGCACAACCGGCTTGCGGAACTTCACTTTGTCGATCGTCATGAAATATACGAGATTGGGCCGCGCAGAGCGCGAGGCGTGCACGCAGAGCGCGCCCGCCGTCTGCGCCATGCCCTCGATCAGCAACACGCCGGGCATGATCGGCTGGCCGGGGAAATGGCCCATGAACTGCGGCTCGTTGGCCGTGACGTTCTTGATGCCCACGCAACTCTCGTCGCCCACGCAATCAATGATCCTGTCCACGAGCAGGAAGGGATAGCGATGCGGCAGGTAATCCAGCAATTTCTGAATATCGACCGTCTCGAGCTTCGTATCCGTCGTCTCGTTCATTCCCAAAACCCCCGGCGGGCTGCGCCCGCGACGCTTCTGCAGGTCAGACGCCGCCGCCGCCCTGCTTGCGCGCGAGCCGCCCCAGCAACGCGTGCGCCTTCAACCATTCACGCATGGGAGAGGCCGGCGAGCCGCCCCAGCGCTGGCCGGCCGGCACGTCGTTCATCACGCCCGATTGCGCGGCGATCTGGGCGCCGGGCCCGATCCGCAGATGGCCGGCGAGCCCCGCCTGTCCGCCCAGGACGGCGAAATCCCCCAGCTCCGTGGAGCCCGAGACGCCCACCTGCGCGACGATGACGCAATGACGCCCAACGCTCACGTTATGGCCGATCTGCACCAGATTGTCGATCTTAGTGCCCTCGCCCACCAGAGTGTCGCGGTTGGCGCCGCGGTCGATGGTGGAATTGGCGCCGATCTCGACGTCGTTCTGGATGATCACGCGTCCGGTCTGCGGCACTTTCAAATGGCCGCGCGGCCCCATGGCGAAGCCGAACCCGTCCTGCCCGATGCGCACGCCCGGATGCAGATGCACCCGGTCGCCGATGAGCGAATGCAGCACGGTGGAGTTCGGACCCAGCGTGCAATCGCGCCCGATGCACACGTCCGGCCCCACGACCGCATTGGCCCCGATGAGCGTGCCGGCGCCGATCTGCGCGCGCGGACCGATCACGGCGCCGGGATCCACCACGACGCCCGCCTCCAGCCGCGCCTCGGGATGGACATAGGAGCCCGGCGACACGCCCGCCCCCTCAAACGTCGATTGCGGGCGCGCGGCCGCCGGATAAAGCTTTCCCGCCGCGATCGCGAAAGCCCGATAGGGCTCGGGCGTCACAAGCGCGGCGACGCCGGCGGGCACGCGCGCGAGATAGCGCGCCGCCAGCAGGCAGGCCGTGGCGCGCACGCCCGCAAGCTGCTCGGCGTATTTGGGATTGTCGAGAAAAACGAGATCGCCCGGCCCGCCCTGATCGAGCGGCGCAAGGCCGGTGATCGTCGCGCTGAGATCGACGCCCTCGGCGGGTTTAGCGCCGGTCCATTCGCAGATGTCGGCGAGCGTCGGGGAGCCGTTGCGGCGGAAGAAGACCGGTTCGCTCATGCTCACGCCCCCAAAGACCCGCGCCCTGCGTCACGGCTGCAACGACGCGCCTGGCCGACGCAAGGCGAGGCTCGCTTCAAGCCTCGCCCGGAGCCTCGCTCGAAGCCTCGCGCCAAGAAACCTGCTAGCAGCCTGATCGAAGCCTGCTCGAAGCCTCGCTCGAAAAGCGGCCGCCTCGTGAATGAAGCGCGCCGGGTTCAATCGGCGCGCTTCAAAAGAAAAGTCTCGATGTCAGGCGGATGCGGGAAGAGCCCCGTACCGCCCGTCCGGCTTTAGAAGCTCGTGCCGCCGGAGAAGCGGAACGCCTGCGTCACGTCGCTCTTGTCCTTCGAAAGCGCGAAGGCGTAGTCGAAGCGGATCGGACCCAGCGGCGAGGCCCACAACAGGCTCGCGCCCACGGAGCTGCGGATCTTGTGCTCGTCGCGGATCGTCACGCAATTGTTCTGCTGCCAATTCGGCGAGGCATAGCGGGTCATACAAACGGAGCCGCTCGGCAGGCCGAGATAGTCGCTGAAATTCTCGCGGCCCTTGTAGCCGAACAACGTGCCCGCGTCCGCGAAGAGCGCGCCGCGCAGGCCCACTTCGCGCGGCATGCCGAGGATCGGGAATTGCAGTTCGAGCGAACCGCCGTAATAGGACGTGCCGCCAAGGCCCGCCGCACGATTGTTCAGGCCCGGCGAGACGTCGCGCGGGCCGATGCCGCCCGGCGCGAAGCCGCGCACCAGCGTCGGCCCGAGGTTGAAATTGTCGACGATGCGGAGCGGATCGTCGCCATAGCCCCACAAATGGCCGCCCTGCACGCGCGCCATGGCCACCACGTCGTCGAAGACGGGATAGTAATAACGCATGTCGGTCGTGCCGCGGACCCATTTGGAATCGCCGCCAAGGCCGGCGACGTCGGTGCGCAGCTCGGCGTAGAGACCCTTCGTCGGGTTACGCGTGTTGTCGAGATTGTTGAACGAGAAGGTCGTGCCCAGCGCGGAGGTCAGGCGCGTGCCCGACGCTTCCTTGATGGCGAGCGAGGCTTCCCCGTTCGTCATGCAGTTCGAGGTCTCCGACAAAGCCGGAGCGCCCGCCGTCCCCGGCGTCACGCCCAGGATCGACGACGCGCAATCATTATAGGGACGGTCGCTGGTGTTGGGCACCTCGATCCGCGTCTGGTAGATCGAATAGCGCAGGCCCATCGACACGTCTTCCGTCAGCGGAATGCCCGCGCGGATCGTGCCGCCCGTCGTGAACGTGTCATAGAGCGCGAAGGTCGACTTGCGCACTTCCTTGTGGAAGAGGTCGAAGCCGCCCGACATGCGATTGCCCATGAAATAGGGCTCGGTGAAGGAGAGATCGACGCCGCGCGTGCGCTGGCCCAGCGTCGCCGCCGCGCGCACGAACTGGCCCCGTCCCATGAAGTTGGATTCGGTGACCGACACTTCGCCGATGATGCCGTCCTGCGTGGAATAGCCGCCCGAAATGCCGAAGGAGCCGGTGGGCTGATCCTCGACGTCCACCACGACGACCACGCGGTCGGGCGCGGAGCCCGGCTCGTTGGTGATGCGCACGCGCTTGAAGAAGCCGAGGCTGTTCAGGCGGCGCTCGGCGCGGTCGACGAGCACGCGGTTGTAAGCGTCGCCCTCGCCCAGCTCGAACTCGCGACGGACGACATAATCGCGCGTGCGGGTGTTGCCGCGCACCATGATGCGCTCGACATAGACGCGCGGGCCCTCTTCCACGACGAAGGAGAGCGCGATGGTCTGGGTCGCGGGATCGCGGTCGCCACGCGGACGCGCGGCGGTGAAGGCGTAGCCCTTGCGCGCGACTTCGCGCGTGATGGCGTCCACCGACTTCTCGACCAGCTCGCCGTTATAGACGTCGCCGGCGGAGATTTTCACGGCGGCGCGCAGCGTTTCCGGCGCCACGTCGCCAAGACGCGAGTCCACGTTCACCGCGCTCACGCGATATTGCGCGCCTTCCTCGACGGAAATGGCGACGACGTAACCCTGACGGGCGTCGTCATAGCGCGCATCGGAGCCCACGATGCGGAAATCCGCATAGCCGTTCTTCAGATAGAAGCGACGGATCGCCTCGAGATCGGCGGAGATGCGGTCGGGATCGTAGACGTCGGAATTCTTCAGCCACGACAGGAAATTCATTTCCGTCGTCTGCATGAGGTTGCGAAGACGCGAGGCGGAGAAGGCGCCGTTGCCCGCGAAGGTGATTTCGCGAACGCCGGTCTTGCCGCCCTCATTGACCGTGAAGACGACGTCGATGCGGCCGTTCGGCAGATCCACGGTGCGCGCGGTCACTTCGGCCGCGCCGCGGCCCGCGCGGCGATAGATGTCGCGGATGCGCTCGACGTCGGCCTGCACCGTCGCCTGGCTGTAGGGGCCGCGCGAACGGGTCTGCACCTCGCCCACGAGCACGTCGCTCTTGACCTTGCTGTTGCCTTCGAAGGCGACGCGGTTGATGACGCTGTTCTCGACGACCTGCACGATGATGCGGCCGCCGTCGCGGCGCACGCGCACGTCGGAGAACAGGCCCGTCTGATAGAGGTCGCGGACGCCCTCGTTGATGCGAGCCTGATCAGCGCCTGTGAAATAGGACCGAATCGTCTCGGCGTCGACGCGCTGGCTGCCCTGCACCACGATCTGCTGGGCGACGGCGAGACCGGGAAGGCCCACGCTGATGGCGCCCACGACGGCCGCGGAAATCAGCCGGGAACGGAAACGACCTGAAAATGGCATAGGCGAGCGGTCCTCATCGTTCAATTTCGGGCGGAGCCTGGCTCCGCATCCCGTTCGCAGCGAACGGGGAGACGCGACGGACGCTTACGTGTCCGCACTCTTACATCTCCAAAACCTTCTACTCCGTTTACGCTCTTGTGCAAACGCCCTTTTACCGCCGAGCCCCCTTTTCGGCGGCCCGCGACCGGGCCGCCGCCAATTAGGGTAAGCGCATGGTTAACCGAACAGCTTCAGAAGTTTAGGCCCCACATGCAGCACGTCGTTGATGGTCGCGAAGATCATCAGCGCCATCACCACGCCCAAGCCAAATCGGAAGCCAAGCTCCTGATTTTTTTCGCTCAATGGCCGCCCCTTCAGAGCCTCGAGGCCATAGTAGAGCAGATGTCCGCCGTCGAGCATCGGGATCGGAAAGAGGTTCATCAATCCGATGGAGACCGAGAGGATTCCCGCCAGGTGGACGAGGCTGGTGAAACTCACCTGCGCCGCCAGACCCGAGATTTCCGCGATGCGCAGCACGCCCGTGATCTGGTCGGGCGATTCGCGTCCCGCCACCAGGCCCACGAGATAGGAGACCGTGCGCTCCACCACGAACCACGTCTCATAGGCGCCCTTGCCCAGCGATTCGACGAAGCCGAATTGCTGGCGGATGAGATTCTCAGGCCGGGTCGAGGGCTCGGCCCCGATCAGCCCCACGCGGTGGGAGCCGACGGAAGTCGTGATCTCGCGCCGGCGCGGGGTCACCTCCAGCGCCAGGTCCTTCGCGCCGCGCTGGACCACGAAGGCCAGAGTCTTGTCGGGCGACGTCTGGACGATGCGCTGCATCTCGCCCCAATGGCGGATGGGCGATCCGTCGATGGAGACCACGAGGTCGCCGGGCTGCAGGCCGGCCGCCTCGCCCGCCTCTCCCGCGCGCAATTTCTCGATGACCGGCGAGAGGACCGTGCGCCCTTCGAAATAGAACGAGGCGGCGAAAATCAGCACGCCCAGAAGGAAGCTCGCCGCCGGCCCCGCCGCCACGATGGCCGCGCGCTTGCCGACGCTCTGGCCGAAGAAGGTCACCTTGCGTTCGGCGTCCGCCATGTCCTGCGCCTCGTCGGACATGCCCGCGCTCGCGCCATTGGGATCGCCGTGGAATTTCACATAGCCGCCGAGCGGCAGCCAGGCGACGCGCCAGCGCTCGCCGTTCTTGCGGGTATAGGCCCAAATCTCCGGCCCGAAGCCGATGGAGAAGGCGTCGACCTTCACCCCGCACAGGCGGCCGACGACGTAATGGCCCAGTTCATGGAAGAAGACGACGAGCGTGATGACGAAAATGAAGGGGAAGAGATAACCACCAAAACCCCACGCGTGGTCCAACAAAGACATACCGGCCTCCTCAGCGCGGAAAAACTGCCGCGCGGGCTCAGGAATAAAGTTACTAGACCCTTACTTTGCCGGAATTCGGGCGGGCCTCCAAGAGACCCCGCGCCCTTTCTCTAGCAATATGGTCAACGGCCAGGGCCTCCTCCACCGATTGTGGCTCGCGCGCCTCGCCGGCCCTCTCCATCGCCTCGCAGGTCGCCTCCACCCCCGCGGCGATGTCGCGGAAGCCGATGCGGCCTTCCAGAAAATACGCCACCGCCACTTCATTGGCCGCGTTCAGGATGGTGGGCAGGCCGCCCCCGCGCGCCAGCGCCGCCATGGCGAGGCCGAGCGCGGGGAAGCGGGCGAGATCGGCCCGCTCGAAGGTCAGCGCGCCCAGCTCCGCCAGATCGAGCCGGCGCACCGGGGCGGCGATCCGCTCCGGCCAGCCCAGGCAATGGGCGATGGGCGTCTTCATGTCGGGATGGGCCATGCCCGCCGTCACCGCCCCGTCCGCGAAGGACACGAGCCCATGGACGATGGATTGGGGATGGACGAGCACGTCCAGCCGCGCCGCCTCCACGCCGAACAGGAAATGCGCCTCGATGAGTTCGAGCCCCTTGTTCATGAGGCTGGCGGAATCCACGGAGATTTTCGGGCCCATCGACCATTTGGGATGGGCGAGCGCCTGCGCCGGCGTCGCCGCGTCGATGGCCTCGCGCGTCCAGGTGCGGAACGGCCCGCCCGAGGCGGTGAGGATCATTTTCTCGACGGTGGCGGGATCGGCGCCGCCCAGCGCCTGATGGATCGCATTGTGCTCGCTGTCCATCGGCAGGAGCCGCGCGCCCGCGCGCCGCGCCGTGGCCATGAAGGCGGCGCCCGCGCAGACGAGACATTCCTTGTTGGCCAGCGCGATCATGCGCCCGGCGGCGAGCGCCGCATGGGTGGGCGCCACGCCCGCAGCGCCCGAAATCGCGGCCACCAGCATGTCGGCGGGGCGCAAGGCCGCCTCGACGACCGCCTGCGGCCCGGCGGCCACCTCGACGCCGCTGCCCGAAAGCAGGTCGGCCAATTCGGCGTAGCCCGCCGGATCGGCGAGCGTCGCGCAGGCCGCGCCCAATTCGCGCGCCATGGCGGCCAGCGCCTTCGCGTCGCGGCCGCCCACGACAGCCTCCACCGCGAAGCGGCCGGGCGCGGCGGCGATCACATCCGCCGTCGAACGGCCGATGGAGCCCGTCGCCCCCAGAATGGACAGGCGGCGCGGCGCGGCGCGGCCACGCGCAAGGTCGTTTGCAAGGTCTACGGCAGGCGCCGTGGCCTGCGGCTTCATCTGTAAGGGCGAACTGACGAGCGTTTCCATATTGTAAGGCTTACCACACCAGCAGCCCGTGCGCAGCCGCCACGGAGCCCTTATGGAGCGCGCCCACGAGCGCGGCGAAGACGGCGGCGAAGATGAAACCGTCGAGCCGATCCATCGCCCCGCCGTGGCCGGGAATGAGGCGCCCCGAATCCTTCACGCCATAGCGCCGCTTGACCATGGATTCGAACAGGTCGCCCCCCTGCGAGACGGACGCGGCCGCGACGCCGAGCGCGAAAACAGGAAACAGCGGCGCCTCGCCGGGCGTCACGGCGGCGGCGACCACGCCGGCCCCCGCGCCCGCCCCGCACAAGACGCCCACCCAAAAGCCCGACCAGGTCTTGCCCGGCGACACGCGCGGCCACAATTTCGGGCCGCCGATCAGCCGGCCGCCGAAATAGGCCATCACATCCGTGCCCCAGACGACGGCGAACAGCCAGAGAATGGCGACGGGGCCGAGAAAGAGCGAATGCCGCAGCACGCACACGGCCACGACCATCGCGCCCGCATAAAGCAGGCCGGCGGCGCACCAGCCCGCCTGCCCGGAGCGATCCGCCGCGCTGGCGCTGCGACCCAGCCAACCCACGCCCGCAGCGCCCGCGACCAGAACGAGCAGCGCCCATTCGACGTCGCCGACGGAGGCGAGCGCGGCGGCGCCGGCGAGCGCGAGCGCCCCAAGCGCCAGACGCACGATCATGTTGCGCCCGCCCGCCAGATGCTCCCATTCCCAATAGACCGCAGCGCCCGCAAGCGCCCAGAAAAGGGTGAACCACGCCCCGCCCGCCCAGAGCGAGCCGAGCGCGCCCGCCACCATCACCAGCGCGGAGGCCGCGCGCAGCGCGAGATCGCCGAAACCGCCAAAGCGGCGCGCGCGCGCCGACGACGCGTTCGGCGGGCTCTCGCCTTCGCCGTCGGGGCTGGCCGCCGCGCTCATGAGCCGGTCATCACGGTCTGCTCCGCGCCGGCGCCCGCCGTCGCGCTCGGGTTGGACGCCATGTTCGCGCGCACGCCGCCGAAACGGCGCTCGCGGCCGCGATAAACGTCCATCGCCTGCTCCAGCGCCGCGCGATCGAAATCGGGCCAATGCAGGTCGAGGAACACGAATTCCGAATAAGCCGCCTGCCACAGCAGGAAATTGGACAGGCGCTGTTCGCCCGACGTGCGGATGATGAGATCGGGCTCAGGCATGCCGGCGGTGTCGAGATGGGCGTCGAGGCTCGTCTCGTCGATGCTGTCAGGATCGATGAGGCCCGCCGCCGCCTTGCGCGCGAGCGCGCGGGCGGCCTGCGCGATCTCCTGCCGCGCGCCGTAATTGAACGCGACGACCAGCGTCATGCGCAGATTGTCGCGCGTCAGCGCCTCCGCCTCGTCGAGCAGGGCGCGAATGTCGGGCGACAGCCCTTCGCGCTGGCCGATCACCCGCACGCGCACGCCATTGGCGTGCAGGTCGGCGAGATCGTTGCGGATGAAACGCTTCAGAAGTCCCATCAGGTCGGAGACTTCCTGCACCGGCCGCCGCCAATTCTCCGAGGAGAAGGAATAGACGGTGAGCCAGCCGATCCCCAATTCGCCGGCCGCGCGCACGGCGCGGCGCAGCGCCTCCACGCCGCGACGATGGCCTTCGAGGCGCGGCAGGCCGCGCGCGGCCGCCCATCGCCCGTTGCCGTCCATGATGACGGCGACGTGACGGGGGCCCTGCGCCTGCGCGCGGACGCTGGACACGACGGCTTCACTGGCTTCGTTGCGCATCGCCTGCTCCGCCGTCGCCGGCCTGGACAGGTTGGGGCCGGGCGCCCTCAAACCTGCATGATCTCTTTTTCCTTGGCGGCGAGGGATTGGTCGATGTCGGCCACCGCCTTGTCGGTCGCCTTCTGCACCTCGCCCTCGTGCCGCTTCTGGTCGTCCTCGCTGAGGACCTTGTCCTTCACGAGCTTCTTCAGCATGTCGATGCCGTCGCGCCGCACATGGCGCACGGAGACGCGCGCCTCTTCGGCGTATTTATGCGCGACCTTCACCAGCTCCTTGCGGCGCTGCTCGTTCAGCTCGGGAATGCGGATGCGCAGAACCTGGCCTTCCGTCACCGGATTGAGGCCGAGATTGGAATCGCGGATCGCTTTCTCGACGGCGGCCACCATGCCGCGGTCCCACACCTGCACGGAGAGCATGCGCGACTCAGGCACGCTCACCGTCGCCACCTGATTGAGCGACATATGCTGCCCATAGGCGTCCACCTGCACCGGCTCCAGCAAATTGGCCGAGGCGCGCCCGGTGCGCAGGCCGCTGAACTCCTGCTTCAAGGACGCGATCGCGCCCTGCATGCGGCGCTGGATGTCGGCCAGATCGAAAGATCCACTCATCGTTCGTTCCTGTTCACGTAACGCCCGCCCGAAGGCGGCTCAGACGGGGTCGGCCGGCGCGCGCCCGATCCCCCACGCATACTTAGACCGCCGTTTCGGACCGCGCTTTCGGAGCGCGTTTTCGAACCGCGTCTGCACAAGACCTTGGGACGCGCCCGGCGGACGAGTCTCGCCCCGCTCCTTTTACAGCCCGCCCCCCGCTCCCGCCAGAGGCTCGACGCTTCGTCAGGCGCCTTTCAGGGCGTGACGAGCGTGGCCCGGCCCGCCCCGCCCAAAGCCTGGGCGATGGCGCCGTCCTGCGCGATCGAGAAGACGATGATCGGAATCGCGTTCTCGCGGGCGAGCGCGAAGGCGGCGGTGTCCATCACGCCGAGATTGCGGTCGATGGCCTCCTGCATGGTCAGCGTGTCATAGCGCTTCGCGCCCGCATGTTTCTTGGGGTCGCAATCATAGACGCCGTCCACCTGGGTGGCCTTGAGGATGGCGTTGGCCGACAATTCCGCAGCCCGCAAGGCCGCGCCCGTGTCGGTCGTGAAGAAAGGATTGCCCGTGCCGCCCGCCAGAACCGCGACCCGGCCCTTGCCGAGATGGTTGAGCGCGGCCTGCCGCGAATAGGGCTGGCAGACATAGGGCATGGGCACGGCGGAGAGCGCGCGGGCGGGCTGGCCGGCCTTTTCGATGGCGTGTTCGAGGGCGAGCCCGTTCATCACGGTCGCCAGCATGCCGATGGAATCGGCGCGCGCGCGATCGATGCCCTTGTCGGCGCCCTGCATGCCGCGAAAGAAATTGCCGCCGCCCACCACGATGGCGATCTCGACGCCCATGGCGGCGGAGGCCGCGATGTCGGCGGCGATGCGCGACAGCGTGTCGGCGTCGAGCCCATGGGTCTGGCGGCCCATGAGCGCCTCCCCCGAAAGCTTCAGAACGACCCGCTTCCAGGCGACCGCCATGCCTTGCTCCGCTGCTGCGCGCCGCCCCTGCGGCGCGGCTCTTTGCCTAACGCGATTCGCACGGCCGCGACAGCCTGAGCGCCAGCGCGGCCGCAAATCGCGCCGATCAGCGGTTCATGGCCCAGATCGTCGCATTGAGCAGGGCGGCGAAGCTCACCCAGGCGAGGTAAGGCGCCAGCAGGAGCGCGGCGAGCCTGTCCAGCGGCAGAAAAGCCGCGATCGTCGCCGCGATCGCCAGCCAAAGGGCCGCCACTACGAACAGGCCCGCCAGCGGCGATTGCGCGCCGAAGAAGGCGTAGGACCAGGCGGCGTTGAAGACCAGCTGGACGAGAAACAGCCGGATGGCGCGCCCGCGGCCCGGCGCGGCGGGATCGCCCCGCAGAACACGGAAAAAGGCATAGGCCATGAGCGCGAAAAGCGCGGTCCAGGCGACGGGAAAGACCCAATTGGGCGGGGTGAACCAGGGCTTCGCGATGCTCGCGTACCAGCCGGGGATATTTGGCCCCGTCGCGAGGCTTCCCAGCACGCTCGTGACGACGACCGGCGCGACGGCGAGGAGCGCCAGCAGCAGGAGGCTCCTGCCGCCGGTCTCGGGCGAATGGTCATGGGCTCGGGCGTTCGCGTCCATAGGCGGAAGATGGAGCCGCCGGAGCCTCCCGACAAGAGGCGAGCCGCCGCGCGGCCGACGCCCTCACGCGTCCTTGCGACGCAGATCGGGCAGGAACCAGCACACCGCGCCCAGCGCGGGCAGCCATGCGGCGAGGCGGAAGACGAAATCAAGGCTTGTCACGTCGGCCACATGGCCGAGCACCGCCGCGCCCAGTCCGCCCATGCCGAAACTGAAGCCGAAGAACAGGCCCGACACCACGCCCACCTTGCCCGGCGTCAGCTCCAGCGCATAAACGAGCACCTGCGACATCGACGCCGACATGATGAGGCCGATGCAGATCGTCAGCAGCGCGCAGCCCGGCGGATCGGCGAACGGCAGCGCGAGCGTGAACGGCAAGGCGCCGAACACCGACAGCCAGATCACATGTTTGCGGCCGATGCGGTCGCCCAGCGGCCCGCCGAAATAAACGCCCGCCGCCACCGCCCCCATATAGACGAACAGATAGAGCTGGGCGTCGCGCACGGAGAGGCCGAACTTCTCCATCAGGTAGAAGGAATAAAACGTGTTGAGCGAGGCGTTGTAGAAGCTCTTGGAGAACATCAGCACGAGCAGCAGGCCGATGGCCGAAGCGACCTTGCGGCGCGAGAAGGTGGCCGATACGGCGGCTTTCGCCTCGCGCTTGAGCCGGCTGGCCGCCGCCGCCATATTCGCCTTGTACCAGCCGCCCACGGCGATCAGCACGAGAATGGTGAGGAAGGCCAGGCCCGCGAACCACACGATGCCGCGCTGCCCCAGCGGCACGATGACGAAGGCCGCGAGCAAGGGTCCCGCCGCCTGCCCGAAATTGCCGCCGACCTGAAACGTGGATTGCGCCATGCCCAGACGCGCGCCCGCCGCCATGCGCGTCACGCGCGAGCCTTCGGGATGGAAGATCGAGGAGCCCGTGCCCACCATCGCGGCCGCGAACAGCAAGGCCGCGTAATTGGAGGCGTAGGCGAGCAGGACGAGGCCGATCAGCGTCGATCCCATGCCGATGGCGAGTCCGTAAGGCATGGGCTTGCGGTCGGTGAACAAGCCGACCGCCGGCTGCAACAGGGAGGCCGTCACCTGAAAGGCGAGCGCGATATAGCCGATCTGCGCGAAATCGAGCTGATAGCTCTCTTTCAGGATCGGGAAGATCGCCGACAAAAGCGACTGGAGCAGGTCGTTGAGGAAATGCGCGAGGCACATGGTCCACAAGACCGCATAGACCGGCCGCATCTCGTCGCGCGTGAGCCCGACGCCCGCAGGCGCGGCGACGGCGATGGCGCCGGTCTCGGCCGGCCTGCTGTCAGCGTTCATGGGACATCCACGCGTCTTGCGCGCCTCCAAGCGGGGCGCAGCCTCTGGCGCGGGCCGCAGGAACGGCGGCGCGCCGCTTCCCCGCAATTACCATGCGCGCGGCAGGAAGCAAGCGCCCGCGCGGGGAACCCGCCCGCGCGCTTTGCTTTGACTGGCCCGCGCCCTCGGCTAGGATCGCGCCAGACCGGCGACACAGCCGGACAGGGAGGAGTCTCGATGTATCCGGTGACGACGAAACGCGCTGCGGCGCCGATCCGGCGCGCCCGCGCCGCGCAGGCCGCACTCGGCCTGACGGCGCTGGCCATGCTTGGCCTCACGGCCTTCGCGCCCGCCGCGCGGTCCCAAACGCGCGACGACATGTTCAAGGACAAGCCGCTCACCATCGTCGTCGGCCATGAGCCAGGCACCGGTTTCGATCTCTATGCGCGCACGCTCGCCCGCTATCTGCCGAAACATCTGGCCGGCAAGCCCAATGCGCTCGTGCAGAACATGGTGGGCGCCAGCGGCGTGACCGCCTTCAACTGGCTGGGCACCGTCGCGCCCAAGGACGGGACGACCATCGCCATCGTCGCCTTCACCGTGCCCTTCGCGCCGATGCTGGGCCATGCGGCGGGACGTTTCGACGCCTCCCAATATCATTGGGT
>CAIXDD010000001.1 GCA_903918155.1 uncultured Hyphomicrobiales bacterium | reverse complement strand
TGTCCAGTCCCTGTTGATTGGGCGGGAGGATCGGCCTTCGTCGCGCAGGCGTCAAGGCCATGGCGGCATATTGCGGCGTTCAAGGAGGCGCGGGCTTGCGTTGGCGGGCTTGCTTTGGCGGGCTTGCGCCCCGGACTTGCGCTCGCGGACTTGCGCTGGCGCGGGAGGCGGCTAATCTGCGCACAGACACAAGCGGCGCGCGACGCTGCGGCAGGGAGGATGACATGAGCGATCCGACGCAGGCCGATTCTGATCTGGAAGCGCTGCATCTTGAGGCGGAAAGCAGGATCAAGACCTTCTCCTATCAAAAGCCCGAGGCGATGAACGCCGGCAAGGGCTTCGTCGGCCTTGCGCGCACCGACATTCTCAAGGGCGCCGTGCAGGTCGTGAAGAAGAACGGCGGCGAGAACAATCTGCACTACCACAAGCGGATGGATTCGTTCTGGATGGTGCTGAAGGGCCGCGTTCGCTTCTATGGTCCCGGCGATGTGGTGATCGGCGAGTTCGGTCCGCATGAAGGCACGTTCACGCCGCGCTTCTCGCGATATTGGTTCGAGAATGTCGGCGACGGCGAACTCGAATTGCTGCAGGTGGCCGCCTATACGCAAGGCGCGACCGAGGGCGGGCGCACGGACGTTTCGCAGCAGCGCTACAAGGTGGGCAGCGGCGAGCGTTTCGGCGCGGCGGTGTGAACGGGCGTATGGGGGGATATTGCAGATGAAAGATCTCGTGGGCGTGTTGTCGCCGGTCGCGCGGCTGGTCGCGGCGCTCGCCGCCATCGGCGCCGCAAGCTCCGCATTCGCGCAGGCGCCGGTGCGCGTGGGCACGCTGGGCGCCATCAGCGACGCGCCGATCTTCATCGCCGACAAGAAGGGCTTCTTCAAGGATGAGGGGCTCGCCGTCACGATGACGACGTTCAATTCGGCGGCCGTGATGGTGGCGCCGCTGGGCGCCGGCCAGCTCGACGTGGGCGCGGGCTCTCCCTCCGCTGGCATGTACAATGCGGTTGCGCGCAACATCAACATCCGCATCGTCGCCGACAAGGCGCAATCGACGGCGGGCTATGGCGCCACCAAGCTCATCGTGCGCAAGGACCTCGTGGAATCAGGTCGCTTCAAGGGGCTTGGCGACCTCAAGGGCATGAAGATCGCCGGCAATGCGCCCGGCGTCAGCAATACCGCGATGCTGAACGGCATGCTCGCCTCCGTCGGATTGAAATATTCCGACGTCGAGGTGATCAATCTCGGCTTCCCCGATCATTTCCCCGCCTTGCAGAACAGGTCCATCGACGCCGGCGCCACGATCGAGCCCATCGCCACGCTGGCGGTGGAGCGCGGCGCGGCCGTCGAGATCATGCGCGACGACCAGATCTATCCCAACCATCAGATCGCGACATTGCTCTATGGCGATCATTTCGCCGCCCGGCGTGACGCGGCGGATCGATTCATGCGCGCCTATCTGCGCGGCATTCGCTTTTACGTGCGCGCGCTCAAGGATGGGAAACTCGCCGGCGAGACGGCGGAAGAGGTCATTCCCATCCTCATCGAATATACGTCGGTCAAGAATGCGGATCTGTTGCGCAAGATCACGCCCACGGGACTGGATGCGGACGGGCGCGTGAATGTCGAAAGCCTTCAGCGCGACGTGGATTTCTACGCCTCGCAGGGACTCGTGCAGGGCCAGGTCGACGTGGCGAAGATCGTCGATCATTCCTTCGTCGAGGCGGCGATCAAGGCGCTCGGGCCGTTCAGGCCCTGAGCGTCCAGCTCATGCGCTCGCGCGCGCGCGCATGAGCCGGTCGAGCGCCACAAGATCCGTCTTGCCGGACGCGAGCATGGGAAATTCCGGCAGGACGATCACTTCGCCGGGCATCATCAGCTCCGTCGCGCCCATCCGGCGCAAATGCGACATCGCATCCGTGCGGTTGGCGTCGGCGCGCGAGGTGAGCAGGATGAGGCGTTCGCCCTTGCGCGGATCGGGCGCGGCCATGACGGCCAGAGGCTCGTCGTCCCAAAGGCCGGCGCACATGGTCTCCACCGCGGCGAGCGAGACCATCTCGCCGGCGATCTTGGCGAAGCGCTTCGCGCGGCCGCGAATGGCGAGAAAGCCCTCGTCGTCGATGGCGACGATGTCGCCGGTGTCGTGCCAGCCTCCGGGCGGGCGCTCCAGCACGCCGGGCGCCTCTGCGCGATAATAGCCCAGCATCACATTGGGGCCGCGCACGCACAGCCGTCCCGCGCCCTTGATGCCGGGAACGGGGTCGAGCCGCGCCTCGACGCCGGCCACGAGCCGGCCCACGCCGCCGGCGCGATTGACGATGGGCGTGTTGGCGGAGATGACGGGCGCCGCCTCCGTCACCCCGTAACCTTCGAGAACGCCCACGCCGAACCGGTCCCGATACATGCGGCGCGTCGCGTCCTTCACGGCTTCGGCGCCGGCGACGAGATAGCGCACGCTTTCGAAATGATGATCCTGCGCCGCGCGCGCATAGCCGTTGAGGAACGTATCCGTGCCGAACATCACGGTGGCTTTGGCGGCGTGCACCAGTTCAGGAATCTGCTGATAGTGCAGGGGCGATGGATAAAGATAGCATTTCATGCCCGAGAGCGTGGGCAGCAGAAGCCCCGCCGTGAGGCCGAAGGAATGGAACACCGGCAGCGCGTTGAACACGATATCGTCGCAGGTGAGATCGGCGCGCGCATGGATCTGCGCCACATTGGCGAGGAGATTGCGATGCGACAGCGCCACGCCCTTAGGCGTGCCCTCCGAGCCTGACGTGAACAGGACGACCGCCGGATCGTCGGGCGCGGGCCGCGCGAGCGGCTTGCCCGCCGCCAGAATCGCGCGCAGCTTGTCGGCGGACGTCACGCCGGCGCGCACGTCCTCCAGATAGACGAAGGTCACATGCGGCTCCATCGCCTCGACGAGCGCATGGAGCTTCGCCTTTTCGATGAAGGCGCGCGAGGTGAGCACGCAACGCAATTGCGCCGCGCGGCAGGCGGCGAGCACATTGGCGGAGCCCGCCGAGAAGTTCAGCATCGCGGCCACGCGGCCTGCGGCCTGCAAGGCGAAGAACACGACGGCCGCGCCCACCGCGTTGGGCAGCATCAGGCCGACGCGTTCGCCCTCCTGCGTGAAGGCCATGATCTTGCGGCCCAGCAAGGCTGCGCCGATCAGCGCCTTGCCGGCGCCAAGGGAGCCGGCGAGCGGATCCTCCAGAAAGGCGCGCCCGCGCGGCAGGGATTTCGCGGCGCTTGCGAAAGCCTCGAACAGCGCGCGCCCATGATCGGCGCATGCGAAGGCGAGGTCTGACACCATGTCGTAGACCGCAACGGCTCCGGCGCGCGTGCGCGAGGTTCCGCGCAGATGCGGCGGCGGATCAAGCTTGCGCGCAGGCGCAAAGACGAAGCGCAGATCCGCGCGGCCGAGCCCTGCGCGCTGGCGCTGCGCGCGCACATGCAGGATGGGCGCGTCCGCCTTCAGCACGATCATCGCGGCGAGGCGATAGGCGCGGGCGCGGGCCTGGCTTTTCAGATCGCCGCCGCAGAACAGAACGATGGTCTCGCCCTTGGCCGCCTTGCGGGCCAACGCGCGCGGGGCCATGCCGTCGGGCGTTTGCACGGGGTGGCAGCGCGCGCCGCGCAGGAAGGGCCGCGCCCATGGCTGTTTCGCATAGGCCCAGTCGAAAGCGAAAAGCGCCTCGGGCGGCAGAAGGCTCGCCAAAGCGGCCGCATCGCGGGGCTGGGAATGGTGGACCAGAATCACGCAGCCTTGGCCGGCCGCGGCGATATGCTCCTGACCCTGCGTGCGAATGCGGCAGGACAGGCTGGTCAAAGTCAGCAAGAGCCTGCGCGCGAAAGCGCCCGGCGTGGTCATGTTCGGGTGCAAGACGCCCCTCCCTCAAGGCCCTTTTGCAGCGAGCTTAGGCGAGTCTCGCGTCCCGCGCCGCAGGAAAATCGCGACCTTGACCTAGCTGCGCGAACGGCCGCGTTGACTGCTCCGCTCTGGCTTTCTACCTTGCCGCCATTCAGGGGGGAAGCAAGATGGCTAAGTTCAATTTTCAGGGCGCGCTTCTGCTCGCCACGAGCCTCAGCGCCTTGTCCTGCGCCGGGGCGCAGGCGGGCGGTTTCGCGCTGCGCGAGCAGAGCGCGGCCGGTCAGGGCTCGTCGTTCGCCGGCGCGGCGGCGGGCGGCGCGGGGTTGGGGTCCATGTTCTGGAACCCCGCCGCGATGACGCAATATGGCGGATGGCAATCCTATTTTACGCTGACGGGCATCGCGCCAAATTCCAACATCACCCAACGTCTGCGACGCCGACCTATCCCTATGGGGCTGAGAGCGGCGACATCGGCCGCTCGGCCATCGTGCCGGCGAGCGCTGCGAGCTATCAGCTCAACGATCGCTTCTGGCTCGGCCTCTCGATCAACGCGCCCCATGGGCTCGTCACCAAGGCGCCGCTGAACTGGTCCGGGCAGGTCTATGCGCGCAGCTCGCGGATCTTCTCGACCAATGTGAACCCCAATGTCGCCTTCAAGGTGAATGATTGGATCTCCATCGCCGGCGGCTTGCAGGTGGAATATTTTAAGACTTCGCTCAAATCCGCGCTGGCGGTGACGCCGAACGCGACAGGACTGACGCTGGAAGGCGACGGCGTCGGCTATGGCTTCACGGCCGGCGTGCTGCTCACCCC
Organism: uncultured Hyphomicrobiales bacterium; assembly: GCA_903918155.1. Lineage (GTDB taxonomy): Bacteria > Pseudomonadota > Alphaproteobacteria > Rhizobiales > Beijerinckiaceae > Terripilifer. The sequence goes on along the minus strand of CAIXDD010000001.1, from coordinate 112 downwards.
GGTGAAAGGTCTCGATCTTGGCGTGGGCTATCGCTCGCGCATGACCGTGGGGTTGGCCGGCGACGTGAAGAACTTCCCCTTCCCGGGGCCGACGCTGGCCGGCACGAATATC